>NZ_JBLYNS010000023.1:0-46085 GCF_049310205.1 Endozoicomonas sp. ALC013
GGCCCTGGCCAGCGAAGCATCGGGTAATCCGCAGGGTGTTCTCTATGCCAAACTTTCTGCCGATAACACGCCGCTCAGCCAGTTCATCCTTAAAGGTTATCAATTCACCCTGGATACGCTAAAAGCACTGGAAATTGAACAGTGGCAGCAGTGCGGTGTTATCCAGTTAGCCATTGATGCCAAAACGGATCAACGATACCAGGCCCTGGATAAACAACATCCGAATGCTCTGCTGCAATACCTGACGGAAGCGCAACTGAGCGATATCGCCGGATTGGGTATTCACTATCCCGGCCTCTACTTTCCCCAGGCAGGCTGGGTGCACCCACCCGCACTCTGTCAGGCTTTGGCCGATCACCCAAACATTCGGGTGGTCACCAGCACGACGGTGAATACGATCGAACCCGTTGAGCAGGGCTGGCTGGTGAAAACCGATGGCGACAGGTTGCACAGTAAAACCGTGATCATTGCCCGGGGAGCGGCCAGTCATCAGTTGTCACAGTTTAACTACCTGCCACTTAAAGCCATCCGTGGCCAGATTACTCAGGCCAGAGCAACCACCGAAAGTGACAAACTGGCCTCCTGTGTCTGCGGAGAAGGCTATATAGCCCCCGCTGTCGATGGCTATCACACCCTGGGCGCAACGTTCAGTTTTAACGACAAAGGTACAGAAGTTCGAGAAGCCGACCACCTGGAAAACCTGGCCATGCAGGCCGGGTATTTCCCTGCCATGTATCAGGCACTCGGTGGAACTGATGCACAAGTGACCGGCGGACGCACAGGGTTCCGCTGCACAACACCGGATTACCTGCCCGTGGTGGG
Organism: Endozoicomonas sp. ALC013; assembly: GCF_049310205.1. Lineage (NCBI taxonomy): Bacteria > Pseudomonadati > Pseudomonadota > Gammaproteobacteria > Oceanospirillales > Endozoicomonadaceae > Endozoicomonas > Endozoicomonas sp. ALC013. The sequence continues at coordinate 823 of NZ_JBLYNS010000023.1, forward strand.
TCCAATCGTTGACCTTAAGCACTTTGTTGCCGCTTATGCACCCCTCAGAAAAAACAGCAAGTTGACCATTGACGTCTGCCCTGAATATCTGGAAGGCCTGTACGTGACCGCCGGACACGGCTCCAGGGGAATAATCTCCTGCCCTGTTGCCGGTGAGATTCTGGCCACCATGATCACCGGTGAGCCCGATAGTACTGTCGGTCTATCAATGCCTGCAAAACTGCTGGAAGCGATTCACCCCTCCCGCTTCCTGATCAGGGATCTGATCAGAAATAAAATATAGGAGGCTTATGACGAGAGTTATAACGGAAGCGAGACTGCCGTCTTTCCTCGACCAATAAACTAGGTAAAAATCGCAAAAAAACAGGTAGCAATACGCAGGGAGGAATCAACAATGGCTGTCTATCTTAGTAGGCATGGATTAGGTAACACATGGTTACCTGTTCATGAAGCTCCTGTTTCAATCCATTCAGCAAACTGCGTCCGGGCAACCTGATCTATCTCTTGGTTGCCCGTTTTTTTGTCTGGGTGAAAATCTTTAGCGGCTACTTAAGTAGTTAACCAAGACAAACACCCGTACCTTTCAGACCACAGTAACCGCCGGGATTCCTGGCCAGATATTGCTGATGGTATTCTTCTGCGTAGTAAAACGGCGGAGCCCCACGAATTTCTGTGGTAATGTCCGGATAGCCCTGCTGTTGCAAAGACGTTGAGAATTCACTCCTTGAGCTTTCAGCCAATACGGCCTGTTCATCCGTGGTGGTATAAATGGCTGAACGATACTGAGTTCCCACGTCGTTACCCTGCCTCATTCCCTGGGTTGGGTCATGGGATTCCCAGAAACATGCTAATAAAGCCTGTGTCGTTACCTTTTCAGGATCGTAAACCACCATCACCATTTCTGTATGCCCGGTTGCTCCGGTGCAGACCTCTTCATAAGTAGGATTGGGTGTGTAACCACCTGCATAGCCAACCGCCGTTGTATAAACACCGGGCAGTTGCCAGAACAATCGCTCTGCTCCCCAGAAACAGCCAAGCCCCAGGTAGATGGTCTGCAAGCCTTCGGGAAATGGCGGCCTCAATGGCTGTCCATTGACATAATGCCGGGCCGGGACCGGCATCACGTCTTCCCTGCCCGGCAGGGCTTTTTCTTCAGTTGGAAGTTGCTGTTTATCAGGGTCTTTACCAAAGAATGTCATGATTATGTCCTCCCTGGCAGGGATCATAACATACCGCAGGGTCTGATGGATTTACTGATCCCCAAGGGTTAACAGTGCAGGGTCAAGCCGCTTATCAAACCAGTTATAGCGCCAGTCAAGATGGGCACCGGTAACCCGGCCTGTGGCACCCACTTCACCGATAGTCTGCCCTCGTTTGATAGCCGCCCCACTTTTCACAGAGACTTTGCTGAGATGGAGAAAGCTGGAAAAAATACCGTGGCCATGATCAATAATGATGGTGCCGCCGGAATAGTAGAGATCCGGGTCCACCAGTCGCACAACCCCATCAGCCGGTGCCACTACCGGTGTGCCTGTGGGTACGGCGATATCCAGGCCGTAGTGTGGCCGCCCCGGTTGACCGTTATACACGCGCTGGCTGCCATAAACGCCACTGATGCGACCTTTTACCGGCCAGTCAAAGCCGTTAAAAAAATCCGCCTGATCGGTATCAGGCACTCTGGCTGCACGCACCTGTTGAGCTTCTCTGCGGATACGGGATAGCACCCGCTCATCCGGTGATACATATTTTCTGGCAATCCCGGTCAACCGCTGAATATCATATTTCCGTGGCTTAAGGATTAAATTAAACGTCTTCAGTTCGCCACTGGCAAAATGCTCTGTATAGGACTGCTTCAGTTCTGCATCACGACCAAAGCCTAGAATAAAGCGCCCATCTTTCGCTACTCTGACTTCCTGGTTGTCATAAACAATCCGACTCCCCGGTGCTGCCTGACCGACCAAAATACCTCCGGGTGTCAGCTGGCTCTGCAGACCGTCTGCACTGACCATCAGAGAAAACACCAGAAGAAAAAAACCTGTAACGAGATGCATTTAAACGTTCTCCTTTTATCATCCTGCCTGGTAATCATTATCGACATTATGATGTTTAACAAAATTGGCACATAACAAAACAGCCTTAAATGGCAATAACTTATTTTTAGAGAAATAAGATATTAATATCAATAAGTTATATACCCCCTACCATTGCAAAAATAAGAATCAGCAGTATTGTCAGTAATACTAAACACAGTGTTATGAACTTTTGGCTCAGCTCGTTATAAATTACTCCCATAACTTGAACAAAACGCCCAATACACCGGATTGTATTGAAGAAACTACGGATAATGGAGTGTATCTATGTTTGGAACTGGAACTGCTACTGCTACTACTGGCAATCAACAAAAGACCACCTTTCTTACTGACTTCCAAACTGACATGATCAACGGAGGGCGCTTCGGGCAAAGGAAGACCACAAAGCCATCAACTACTTCAGCTACCCAGAAAAGTATGTCGGGCACTGACTTTTTGGCAAAGCCAAGTTTAAAAGACCGGCTGGTTTATCCATTCAAGGCGGTCAGAAACCGAATCTTAACGGCCATGATGTTCAGTGGCTCCGCAGGCATGTTTTTGGGCATGGGTGCCGGTGCGGCAGTCGGTGCTACAGCAGGATTTACTGTGGCTCTGATTCCTCAGATATTAGACTTGCTGACTTTTTCTTTTAACCCCTATATTGTTGCCGCTGGTGCCTATGTTGGCAAAGAGGCAGGCATCCGTACCGGTGCCGTTCTCGGGCTTGGCATTGGCGCAGTTGCCACTCTGGCATCTGCTGCCATAGCTCTTGCTCTCAGCGTGGTTCATCTACCAAGGGACATCTATCATGCGGCAACCCTGGATGCCCCCCGTCTGGATGCACCACTGCCGGAGAAGCCATGGCTCACACAGCAACTCAGTCAGGAATTGTCCAAATTTAACGAATAAAAGCCTCAGGACATCATTTTGGATTTAATCATTCCGGGAACTGAAGGTTTTCAATCACGGTACTTTTATAAGCTTCAGCCGCCATTGGGCGGCTTATTTTCTGAAAGTCCCGGTTTAACTGTTCGGCAAATGCCTTAACCCGCATCCAATCGGTAAACTCGGTATTCCTGGTAACATCAACAGGCCCCCCGGTCAGCTTCATAATCAAGCGGATCATCTGTTTATCAATCCAGCGATATCGGGTATACAGCAAAGCACCGGCAAACACTTCCACCCGGTCCGGAGTCCATGAACTCTGTTTCAGGAATTTCTGCAGGTAACGGTTGTTATGAGGGTCCCGTCGTTCAGGCTTGCGGGCGGTCAGATTGACGGAAAAAAAGTAACCCGGAATGGTTGCCAGCTGGTCACTGTATTGCCTGATAAACTGGTAACACGCTTTATGGTGTTTGCCATAACGAATCGAACAACCAAGAATAACACCATCATAAGACCGAAGTGAGAAGCCGTCGTTCAGATCAGTAATAGAGCTGACAAACGTCTCATGACCAGCCTGGGCCAGGCAGTAGCCGATTCTTTCGGTAATTTTTCGGGTCTGGCCTTCACACCCCTGGTGCAACAACGCTATACGGGACATATCTAAATACGTGAGTAATTATAAAACCAATATTTGCGTAGATAATAACCAACTTATAAGTCGGTAGTGTTAACTCAGATCAACAAAGCGGCGAATAGAAGTTGTTCAGATGGTCGCCCTGCAACTCCGTCCGGGACGAACGGAGTTTGGGAGTCATTGACGGGTTCCTTTATTGACCTCCAAACTCCGTTCGTCTTGAGCGGAGTCGAAAGGCGTAAACTCCATACCCTGAATACTGTGCCAATCACCCTTCGACCGTGCATCCTGAGCTGGGTCGAAGGACGCTCAGGGTGAGCGGAGATTATACACACCAAATTCATCGAAATGATGTGCTAGCCCTTATACAGTTTTGGATTCAACACATCCCGGAGCCAGTCCCCCAGAAGGTTGAGCACCAACACCAGCACCACCAGCACAATCCCGGGAATAACCGTAATCCACCAGCTGCCAGAGAAGATATACTCAAAACCACTGGAGATCAGAGACCCCAGAGAGGGCTGGGATACCGGCATACCAAGACCCAGGAACGACAACGCAGCCTCACTGATAATCGCATTGGCAATCTGCACCGTCGAGATCACCAGAATAGGCGACAGTGAGTTTGGCAGGATATGTCGAAACATAATGCGCCCGGCACCAAAGCCCATAACCCTGGCCGCCTCCACATACTCCTTCTTCTTTTCTGCCAATACCGATGCCCGAACCGTACGGGCATATTGAGGCCATTCGGCAATACCAATCACCAGTATCAGCATTAACATGGCCAGCTTACTGTAGAGTTCCGAACCAAAAGAGGCCTGGAAAACCGCCAGCACGATAATCGCCACCATCATGGTAGAGAACGACAGCTGAATATCCGCAACCCGCATCAGAAAACTATCGATTCGACCACCAAAGTAACCGGCGGTCAGGCCCAGAACAATCCCCAGAAAAGCCTGCAGCAACACCGCAAACAGACCGATCGCCAATGAGATGCGCATACCATAGAGAATGGTGCTGAACAGATCACGACCCTGGTCGTCGGTGCCCAGCAGAAAACGTTCATCCCCCTCTGCTGACCACACCGGGGCAATTTCCGAATCCATAATATCAATGGTGGAAAGATCGTAGGGATTGGTGGGTGCCAGGATGGGAGCCAGCAGCGCAGCCCCGACAAACAGCGCGAAAATCAGGGCACAGACCATGGCCACCTTGTCACGGGTGAAGCTGTACCAGAAGGTAGAGTTCCTGAAACGCTCCCAGCGCCCTGGCGCTATATTGGCCGCAGTAGATTCCTGATCGACCGGCGCGTTCGACATCATTTCACTCATTGGGCACTCCTCGCCAGTCTGACGGTGGGATTAATCAGGCCGTACAGCAGATCCACCAGCGTATTCACCACCACAAAAATGGCACCCACAACGATCAGGTAAGCAACAATCAGCGGCGTATCCACCCGGTTGACCGCTTCCAGAAACAGAAAGCCCATGCCCGGCCACTGGAAGACAGTCTCCGTAAGAATGGTATAAGCGACCATGGTTCCTATCTGCACACCGCCAACGGTAATCACCGGCAGCATGGTGTTCTTCAGGGCATGGAGGAAGTAGATACGTGCCTTTTTCAACCCTTTCGCTCTGGCAAACTTGACATACTCGGTATGCAGCACTTCTGACATTTCAGAGCGAATCAGTCGGATAAACAGTGGCAGCATAATGCTGGCCAGCGAGATGGCAGGCAGAATCAGATGCAACAGGCCATCTTGAGTAAACAGGCCACTCTCCCAGCCACCGATAACCGGCACCAGCTCACCACGGCCATAAGATGGCAGCCAGCCCAGCTCAATAGAGAACAGGTAAATACTGAAAATAGCGGTCAGAAAAACAGGAACAGAAATACCGAGAATACTGAACCCGAGAATTAACCGGGTAAACCAGCTGTTGGGTCGAATGGCGCAATACACTCCAGCGGGAATAGACACCAGAATAATGATCAAACTCGCGGCAAACACCAGCTCAAGGGTGGCAGGCATTTTGGCCAGGATAACGTCCAGCGCCGGTGCTTTAAAAAAATAAGAGTCCCCCAGGTCGCCCTGTAACGCGTTACCCATAAATCTTGTGTATTGAGTGAGGAACGGGTCGTTTAACCCCATCTCGTCACGCAACTTTTCACGTTCGGCTTCTGACACCGATTGCCCTACCAGCTCCCGGAGTGGATCCCCAAGATTGTCCTGTATGGAAAAGCTGATAATACTGATGACAAACATCACTATCAGCCCCTGCATAAGCCTACGCATTAAAAATAACAGCATAAATATCGATGCCCATAGCCTGCGATGCCAATAGTCGATGCACCGGATAACTAATAACCGGTGCTGACCGCAGTCACTTCACAGGAAGTAAAATGACTGCTGTCGTCCTTCAGATAAAGGTGTTCTAGGTGATTACTCCTTAATCACCAGGTCGCCCAGATAAGGGAAGTTCATCACGTTAACCACGTCTTTGGCGGCCACGTTCTTGCTGGCACCCCAGGCAAGGTTCTGCCAGTGCAGGGGAACAAAGGCTGCTTCCTCATAGAGGGTACGCTCAACGTCCTGCAGAATCTGTGCCCGTACGGTTGGATCGGTTTCAGAGCCAGCCTTCTTAACCAGCGCGTCTACCGCCTCATTGCAGTAATTGCCGGAGTTGTACTGTCCCCAGCCGGAAACCGAATCGGCACAGGCTGTGAGGTACTCGGTAAAGTTGGCGGAATCTTCCGTATCGGAGTGCCAGCCAATCATCATCATATCCGCAGAACGCTCATCAAACTCTGGCCAGTACTGCGCTTTTGGCAGGGTTTTCAGATCCACTTTAATGTTGATTTTTGACAGCATGGAAGCCACCGCCTGAGCGATCCTGGCATCGTTCACATAACGGTTATTGGGAGCCATCATGGTGATGGCGAAACCATCTTCATAACCGGCGTCTTTCATCAGCTGCCTGGCCTTTTTCAGGTCATAACGTGGCTGCAGATCATCAACATAACCGGCGTAGCCTTTTGGCCCCTGCTGACCGGCAGGTGTCGCAAAACCTTTCATGATTTTTTTAACGATGCCGTCATTGTTGATGGCATAGTTAATGGCCTGACGAACACGCTTGTCTTTGAACGCGGGAACCCGCTCCTGATTCAACTGGAAACTGATGATACGGGTGCCACCAAGGGTCACCAGATCCGTATTGCCAGACCGCTTGATACGCTCATGATCGTTAGGCGGCACAGGGAAGATAAAGTCCACATCACCGGACAGCAGAGCGGCTACACGGGTTGGACCTTCTTTAATGGGGGTAAGCACAATTTCATCCACATTACCCGGCGATTGCTTATCCCAGTAACCAGCAAACCGTTGGAAATCGACACGCACGCCCTGCTCACGCTCGGTCACAATAAACGGCCCGGTACCAGAAGCATTTTTAGAGGCATAGGTATCGCCGTGCTTCTTCAGCAAAGACTTCTCCTGACCTGTGCTATCCAGACCTGCATAGAACTTGCTGTCCATCGGGAAGATATAGGTGGCAGAGTTCAATACCAGGGGGAATGCCTCTTTGGTCACCAGATCAAAGGTATGGTCGTCAATGACCTTCACGGCGGCAAAAGGCTCGAACACCGCTTTGAAATCCGGACTGCTGGCCAGTCGCTGAAAAGTCCATTGAACGTCGGCAGACGTCAGTGCATTACCGCTGTGGAATTTAACGCCTTTACGCAGGGTAAAGCGCATGGTCCTGTCATCAATACGCTGCCACTTTTCTGCCAGACGAGGCTCAAACTGAAGGTTGTCATCCCAGCGAACCAGTGGATCAAATACCAGGTGCGACAACTGCAGCGTGGCACCGGACAGCTGCTCATGCGGGTCCAGAGATACCGGATCGGAATCGTAGGCCATTTTTAAAGTAGCGGCCTGGGCCCCTACCGCCAATGATGCTGCCAGAATGGCTCCGGCCAGTCTTTTTATAGGTCTCTTAATAGAGAGCTTCATGGTTTTTTTCATCATTCCCCCATTACAGGTGTTTCACTTTTTAAAATTACTCAAGAACTATACCTAAGAATGCGCAGCAACACTGGCTTCAATATCCAACCCACTGCGGGACAGATGCTCAACCCTTGGCATCATATTGATCAGATGTCGGGTGTACTCATGGTGAGGATCACTGAAAATCCGATCGGTGTCCCCCACTTCAACCAGTGTTCCCATCTTCATCACACCAATGCGGTCACACATCTGCAGAATAACCGGCAGATCGTGGCTGATAAACAGCATGGTCAGGCCAAGCTCCTCCTGAAGGTCTTTTAACAGGTTGAGAATCTGAGCCTGTACCGATACGTCCAACGCCGAGGTCGGCTCGTCACAGATCAGGAATCTCGGGCGGGTTGCCAATGCCCTGGCAATGGAGATGCGCTGACGCTGGCCGCCGGAAAATTCATGGGGATACTTGACCCCGGCCCCACGACCAAGGCCAACGTGATCCAGCAGATCCGCCACGATACTATTGATCTGACGTTCAGATTCGGCCAGTTGATGAAAACGAATGGGCTCGGCAATGATGTCCTGCACCGTCATTCGAGCATTCATGCTGGAATAGGGATTTTGAAACACCATCTGAATCTGACGGCGAAATGGCTTACGCTGCTTTTCAGTCAGCCGGGTAATATCCTGACCGGCAAACTCAATCAATCCGGAGTCTGGTGGATAAAGACCGGCGATAATCCGGGCAATCGTTGACTTACCGGAACCGGACTCCCCCACCAGACCAAAGGTTTCACCGGCGCGCACCTCAAAAGACACCTGGTTGGATGCCTGAACGTAACGGCGATTTTTTTTCAGGAACGCAGACTGGGTTTCAAAACGAAGGTTAACGTCTTTCACGGTCAGCAGGGCACGGTCGCTCATCTCTGCATTCAATTCAGAAAGCTGCTCTTTCTGCCCCAGCCAGTGATTCTTCACATCAATATGACGCCCCTGTTCTTTTTCGATGTACTCAACCCTGGGAAAGCGGTGCAGTTTAATATCGGTTCTGGGCACGGCACTGATCAGGCTTTGGGTATAAGGGTGTTCCGGGCGACGTAGAATCTGTTCGGTGGAACCCAGTTCCACCAGGTCACCCATATACATAACAGCGACACGATCCGTCACATTGGCAATAACCCCCATATCGTGGGTGACCAGCAGGCAGCCAACGTCCCGCTCTTTACAGAGTTTGCGGATCAATTCGAGAATCTGATTCTGAATAGAGACATCGAGTGCCGTGGTGGGTTCATCGGCAATAATCAGCTCAGGGTCGCCGGACAGGGCAATGGCAATAACAACACGCTGTCGCATACCGCCGGAAAACTGGTGAGGGTACTGCCTGATACGGACTTCCGGCTCTGAAATGCCGACCGAGGTCAGCAGTTCTATTGACTTTTTATAGGCCGCAGCTTTATCAAGCCCCAGATTGACCATGATGGTTTCCACCATCTGAGTTTCAATGGTCAGAATCGGGTTAAGAGACGTCATTGGGTCCTGAAAAATAAACCCGATACGACGACCACGGATCCGGCGAATGGCTTCGCCACTGAGACCACTGATGGCCTGGCCATCCAGCTTGATATTACCACCAGCCACCACACCGGGAGGGCTCAGCAAGTCAATGACCGCATTACCAACGGTGGATTTACCGGCACCGGACTCACCGACAAGGCCCAGTATCTCCCCCTTTTCGAGGGTAAATGAAACCCCTTTAACAGCTACAGCAGTGCCATGACGAGATGGAAACTCAATGCGCAGCCCTTCTACTTCCAGTAAGGACATGCTTCCCCCTTGTAATGCTCAGTCCCGAACGTCAGAAGGTGAACCTCAGCTTCTGAAACTCGCAAGCCATGATGCAAATACGCTGTCGTATATGGGATAACAATGGTCCCCCCACAGAGGGCAGCGCAGTTTGACTTACGACAGATACAGACGATACGTGATACAGCTTATCCCCCATAACAGCCGTCACAAATTGAATAGAAGTTCAGGCCGGACTCATGGGTGACATGAGTGCATGGAGGTTATGTTATTAAGGCATTATTAATGCCAGAGTGCGTCGACAAATACATAAAACCATGTCGACTCATTTCGGAAAATAACTATAACGCCAGGACAGGAAAATAAAAAGCCCTGATTCGAAAATCGCTTACGAATCAGGGCTTTATTCATGAAAAACTGAAGAATTTTTATACAGCAGGAATTGTGACAGGCTTGAACCAGTTGCGACAGAGCTGCAAATAGATTCCGTATGGCCGCCCCATAATCAGCATCGCTCCTATCTGCCCTGCACAGGCAACCAGCAACTGCTCCAGATTGACACCTGTCGACAATAACAGCAAGGCATACAGCGGAATCTGAAACGACAGAAACGCCAGGGCATCCAGCAGCGTCATTTGCATAAACCCATTGCCGATAAACCGGCCACGACGAATCAGCCAGTCACGGTAAAGTCCATAAGCTCTTGCCGTTAACAGGTTAACGGGAACACTCATCAGACGGGATTGCAGTGACTGTTCAAAACTCAGCCCTGCCAGCAGTTCAACACTCATGCCAACCACAATACCAAAGGTAATCATGGCAAAAGTATCCGCCAACATATCCCGATTAAAAACCATCTCCCTCGCTCCTGAAACAAAAAGCCCTGATCGGGCAGAAAAAGCACAAAAAAATCCCTGCACCGATTCTGTGAAGGAAGAACCGGTCAATTCTTTTGAAATAAAATAGAATCCATCAGTCTGTTCAGGAGAAGGTTCTGAAGCCCCTTCCATAGGTAAAAACTGAGATCTGACGGGATAACTGATAAGCAGAAAACTGAACTAAAACGGTAGTATTCAGGCGGTAAAAAATATAGCTAGATACGACAAAAAACAATAGCCAATAAATCCATATTTAGATAATTTGCAGAATATAATTTCAAGATATCTCTTTTAAACAGGAATAGTTGCCAACAACAACCAACCTGATAACAAATGATCTACTCTTGAAATCATTTGTCAGGAGACAAGACCGTGACACGTGTCAATGCACTGTCCGCCAGACATCATTATTATTGAGCATGGATAAAAAGGCCTTTCCTATGCAAGAACAAATGATTCATTCACTCAAAGAAGTGAGAGAAAAGCAGCCGCTGGTTCACAACATCACCAACGATGTGGTCACCAACACCACAGCCAATGCCCTGCTGGCCATTGGTGCATCGCCGATCATGGCCCATGCCATTGAAGAAGTCGCTGATATGGTGAGCATTACCGGCAGCCTGCTGATCAATACTGGAACGCTGACCGGCTCCAGTCTGCAAAGTATGCTTCTGGCCACAGAAACGGCATTACAACTTGAAAAGCCCTGGATTCTCGACCCGGTCGGTGTCGGGGCAACACCCTTCCGGCTGACAGGCAATAAACAGTTGCTGGCCAACAAGCCATCCGTCGTACGGGGCAACGCCTCCGAGATCAAAGCCCTGTTTACCGGTGCCAATGAGGGCAAAGGCGTCGACAGCAGCACTAGCAGTGAGTCTACCCTGGAATTTATTCAGGAAAAGGCCCGTGAACATCACCTGATTATCGCGGTAACCGGTGCTACCGATTATGTGACCGATGGCTACGACGTCTACAAAATCAATAATGGCCACCCTATGATGGCCAGAGTAACCGGCACCGGTTGTACGGCAACTGCCATCATCGGCGCATTTCTTGCGGTCTGCGATACACCACTGATTGCGGCCGTATCCGGCCTTACCTGTCTTGGCATTGCCGGCGAACTGGCCAGTATGGATTGCCCCGGCCCTGGCTCCCTGCAACTGCGCATACTGGATGAGCTGTACTTGCTGGACCGGGCCACCATTGAGAAATTTGAAAAAGTGAGCAATATGAGAAGGAGCTGTCATTGAGTCTGCTGTCATCTATTAGACCTCCTCTGCCCGGTATTAACCTGCGGGAGAGATTCAAAAAACCAGGTATTGAGTTACTGGGCCTGCCGGTCAGGCTGTTGCCATCAGCCATGGTGAACAAGCCGCTGACCAAAGCCATCAACCACATCTTCCATACGCCAATAGAAGAAGGCGATTTTGATTTTCTGGAAAATCGCTGCCTGAAAATCCATATTACCGATCTCGACATCAGCTTCTTTATCAGTTTCGATGGCAGTCAGCTGACCGCTACCGGCCCACGACACTTTGATGTTGAATTCCGGGGAGACAGCAAATCTTTCCTGAAACTGGCCGGCCGACAGGAAGACCCGGATACCCTGTTCTTTCAACGCAGCCTGATGATTGAGGGTGACACTGAGCTGGGGCTTGGAGTAAAAAACCTGCTGGATAGCCTGGAGCTGGAACAGTTGCCGATTCCTGTGCAGCAACTGGCGCGAGTGGGGCAGCAATTGCAGAGAAAAAAAGTCTGACGCAGTGGGCAGTTGGCAGTGCCTATTAAAATCCACTGTCCAAAAAGCACAATAAAAGCTTTGCTTTCCGGCAATGTTGCTGTTTGCCGGGGAGCCTCTGCCTTGCCGAAGTGTTTACAATCCCGCAACCATTTCGATAGTAAAACTCTATGGCAATATAAAGCCTGTCGTCAGACAACCGGTTCAGTTCGAATAAAAACATAATGTATGTAAGAAAAACGCTCAAAAAACAGAACGCAAAAATTTGAATTTCAGAACTTGGATCAAGCGCTTGATAAAAAAGACAATATGCTTTTCAAAACCAAAGAGAATGCATGATTTCGTCATTGGCTTATTGATTAATAGGATTGAGTTTGGCATTAATATTCACGGGATATAAGAGGTTTAGCCCATTATACAATGACAACTAAATTTGAGATTGACATGACAGACACAATAATAAAAAAAATCCTCTGGACAGCACTGACATTTAGCGTTCTATTGAGCACACAGGCCAATGCAGCCTGTATGTTCTGGCAAGACTGTGACGCCTACAAAACCAAATACCCTATTGTTCTGGTGCATGGTGTGGCCGGGTTCGACTCCATTCTGGGCATTGATTACTTTTACGGTGTTCACAATGCTCTCAAGGAGAGAGGTGCCGAAGTCTACAGCCCCAACCTCTCTGCCTGGGAAGACGCCTATGTCAGGGGAGAGCAGCTTGTGACCTATCTGGAAGATTTACAAGCCGCCACCGGTGCCGAAAAATTCAATTTGACAGGGCACAGCCTTGGTGGACCCACTATCCGTTACGCAGCGGGTGTCAGGCCTGACCTAGTAGCCTCTGTAACCACCATAAACGCCGTCAACTTTGGCTCGGAGTTTGCCGATGTGGCCCGGGGCCTGGTTCCGATGGGTGGGAACACAGAAGCTTTTATAGCTCAGGCTCTTGAGCTGATGGGTCAAATAACCGACTTTCTTGCTGGCAACCCTGAGAATCCGCAGGATGCCCTGGACTCGATCACATTCTTGACGACAGCCGGTGCGGCAGAGTTCAACAAAAAGTTTCCCGACGGCATGCCATCCTCATCTTGTGGCCAGGGTGCCCAGGAAGTGAATGGAGTGCATTATTACTCCTGGGGAGGCAATGATGCCGCAACCAACGTTTTTGATATTTCAGACGCCTTCCTGATGCTGACCAGCACAGGCATCAGCGGCAACAATGATGATGGCCTGGTCGGCCAATGCAGTCAGCACTGGGGTAAAGTCATTGGCACTGATTACAGCCTGAATCATTTGGATGCTATCAATCATCTTTTTGGTATTCACCATCTTTTTGAAACCGATCCGGTTACCCTTTATGAAAACCACGCTGTACGCTTGAAAACAGCAGGCTTATAAAAGCAAGGTGTCATCAGTTGGAGAAGGTCTATGAAAGGTCTTCTCCAAACGGTACAGGCAGATAATTCATGAAAGCATCACGACGCAGACAACTCAAAATATCCTGTTTTATCTGTTTCTTGTTTTGTATTGGCGTAATCGTCTATAAACAAATCGCTGAAACAGATAGTCAGCCTGAGGCAGCCCAACCTGTTATCTCTGACCAGTCCTCACCCAATGCTCTGGAAAAGACATCATCAAATAGTTCAGCGGTTTATATGTCCAGCTTCGGAACCTTGCCCGATACACTTCAAGACACCAAGGTTATGGGACGTCTGGCTGTAGACGATAATGGACACCTGATCATTGCCAGTGATATCAGGCAGATCTTCGACTACTTTCTCTCTGCCGTAGAAGAGGAACCGATTGAAACCATTCTTGGCAGAATCAATGAATACCTGACGAACTCACTGACTGAACCGGCACTGTCTGAGGCCAGGGCGATTCTGAACAGTTATATCGACTTAAAACTCGCCTTGTACCGGTTGAAGCTGGAACGCTCTCCCTCTCTTCAGGCATTAGCGGCGGATGGTATCGAATTTGATAAAACGCTCTATCTTTCTTTGCTAGAAGCGCAATTTTCAGACATCGACCGACTGAAATCCATCTATTTGACCAGAGAGGTCCGTGAAGCTTTCTATGGCAAGGAAGAACGATACGATCAATATACCTTTGCCAAAATGAACGTATTGAACGATGGCTCCCTCAGCGATCAGGAAAAGCAGTATCAACTTGAGCAGATTGACGCAAGTGCCCCACAGGAAATGATCGAAGCCAGAAGGGAGGTTCAGATCATTGATGAATTACATCGCAGAACAGCGGATTTAAAGCAGGCCGGAGCTGACGAAAGTGAAATTCGATCCCTCAAAATAGAGATGTTTGGCTACGAGGCAGCAGAGCGTTTTGAGCAGCTGGAAAAAGACCGGGCTGTCTGGCAGTCCCGGATCGACCAGTACCTGGTTCAGAGAAATCATATCCTGTCAGCAGAAGGTTTAAGTCAGGAGGATCAGCAAGAGCAGATAGAAACCCTCAAAGAGTCGCTCTTTGAGGCCAGAGAGCAACTCCGGGTCGAAGTCTATGAACGACAAAAAACAGGTGCCTGATGCAGGCCAGCAGCTCAATTAAGGAATCAGATTTTACCATAGTCTCTGAGAATCAGAGGCTATAGAAAGAATGGTTATGCTCCTGTGGACTCGTTCCCACGCAGAGCATGGGAACGAGGGTGTAAACCCTGTGACTCCGCCCCCCCTTGGCAATTGCCACGAAACAAGTTCTGCATTTACCTGAAATTTGTGAAGGTCACTCCCCGCAAAAGCACAAGCAGCCTGTCTCTTTCGGCCAACAGCCAACGCCTATTAAAATCCACTCCCCAAAACGCACCCCCCCCCCAGCAAAGTTACTATTTGCCGGGAAACCTCTACCTTGCCAAAGTATCTACATCGTATACACTGGTATATTTACACAGCAGATATGGAGGGACAATGCGAACAGAATCCACCATCAAACGCTGGGGCAACGGCCTGGCCCTGCGGATCAGCGGACCGATGCGGGATATTCCCGGTTTTGAAGAAGGTATGGGGGTTGAGGTTGAGATCCATGCCGATGGGTTGTTTATCCGCCGCAAGGTGCCCGCCGGTCCGCTCCCTTATTCAGAACAGGAGCTGGTCGCCAGCCTGAAGGAGACCCTGGCAGACAATAAAGTCAGCGACTGGCTGGAAGATACACGGCCAGGTGAGGAGGACTTTTGATGGCCTCCTCAAGTTCCGGGGTTTACATACCCGAGAGGGGTGACATTGTCCTGCTTGATTTCCATCCGGGCAAGGGGGGCGAAATTGGCAAGCGCCGACCGGCACTGGTGCTCTCTTCGCGCCTCTATAACAAGGCCATTGGCCAGGCCATTTGTATTCCCATCAGCTCCCGGGGTAAAAAACGGCCCGCCAATGTGGAGATTTGCGGCCTGGATATAGAGCCATCCTTCGCTATTCCGGGGCTGATTCGTACCCTGGACTGGCAGCATCGCCGGGCTGAACGGGTTGGTCATGTAGATGCAGCCGTTTATAAAGAAGCGATCCTGAAGCTACTTCCCCTGATTGGCGCTGAAACATTCCTTGATTAACCGCCAGACAAACATTCTCAGGCTTCGCCTGTCACAATCAAAATCTGCCCCCGCAAACCTCGTCAGTCTGGGATAAAGTTGAGCAATCTTGTCCTCAAAGATCGCGAGAAGGAGGTAAAAATGATGTTACCGCACTCGGAGCCAGAAACAATTTAAGGCGTACTTTGACGTAACGCCTTGTGGAAACCGCTCAGGTTTTATGAAAAAACACAGACGGTGAAATCTTGAATCGCTCGGACAGAGCCTGAATATGATCTCTGGTCAGGTTTCTTGAGCCGTTTAAGATCATCGATACCAGGCTTTTACTGCCTAATTCGGTTTTAAGATCATCTGCCTTTAAGTGGTACTGATCCATCAAAGTCCGAAGAATAGCGACACCATCATCAAGTGCTTCGATGCGTCGGTTAAACTCAGAAAACTCTGCGGATTCTTTTTCCCATTTTTCAATAGCGATAGAAAGCACCTCAATCAATGGCAGGTATCGGTCATAATCTTCAATCAGTTCATCCATTAATTCCAGAGCTTGCTCATACTCAGACTCATTGTGGATGCGACTGATGAAACGAGCCTCTGCAAAAAAGTCCACTGCCTTTTCTTTTAAATTGGCGTATCTCATGAACCGGCCTCCTTTAGGTACTTTTTGCATAACTTGTCGTACTCTGAATGAGGGACAATATGCTTCACGTACATTCGGTTATCTCTAAATTCGATAAAGGCAATGAGTCGCAGGTTATTACCACCAATATCAATAATCCACCACTTGTCCTTGTATTTAAAATTATCCAGGCTTGGAAACAGGGCCTTCAATGCTTGCGGGCTGCTAAAGTCACCGTTTCGCAATGCTTTATAAGCGGCATCAATGGCAGCTGCATTGTTAGGGTATTTCTTGGCCGCGTCGTGAAACGGCTTCCTGGAGATAACGTGCATAGTGGTCTCAAAATTTACTTATTGTGAACTTTAGCATAGGGTTGATTTGTTTACAAATTGTGAATATTGCCTTTATATGCAGGGAAGCCATATTGCAATTGATGACAATCGAGGTCGTTTTCAAGTGACAATACAGGGTTGGCCAAGCGAATGATACCGCCTCTGACATCGTTGCCTTAGGAGTTGCCTGGAAATAACTTCCCTATTTTCATTGCCTGACTCCGTTCGGACAGAGCTTGTCGAAGTTCGGTGGCACGACCCTTCGATACTTCGACAAGCTCAGCACTCAGGGTGAACGGAAATCGGGAACTTATTAAAAGACAATTCCTTATGAGCAAACTGACGCTAACCGTTACCCCTGAAGTCATCAGACAAGCCAAAATATATGGCGCAAGCCAGCAGCAAAGCTTATCCAGGCTGGTTGAAAATTTTCTGAAAACCCTGCCCGAAGAGCCGGACACAGGCAAAGTTAGACCCGAAAAACAACTAACCGGCCGCAATGCGGAGCTGGCAGGCATTATCAGCGAAAAAGAGCTGATTTTTAATTATTACCTGAAACTATGAAAACAGGAAAGACCTGAAATAAACAATATATATAATTGGTAGTTTATCCACTACTCTCTTACTTAACTTTCTACCGTGCACCATCCATTTGTTCGCTAATCGTCGTTTTTACATAAGTCATTCGTCATTCATTTTTCGTTTTTTAAACCGTGATTGAACGCTTTGCAAACTTTCCCCGGTATTTGAGGTGTAAGCAATGAGTCGTATGTCTATTACATCAGGCAAAAAGGCCCTGGTCCTGGCTATCAGTTCGGTGCTGGCTGGATGGGTTGGCAGTAATGGCTCGTATGCCGATGGTTTAGACGATTGGCCTCCTAAACAAGCGGTACCAATCAGTGGTAATGAAGAAAAAACTGTGCCAGCCGGGATAATCACGATAAAAGATACTTGCGATGGGGGTAGCAGTCAGTCAGCATGCAACATTTCAATGACCGGTGGCACACTGACAATCCCGTCTAATGCCACTATCAAGGTAGAGGGAACAGGGGATGCAAGTATTGTCAGTAAAACTGGCAATAATACAATTACTAATGAAGGAAAGGTGAGTGTAGTTAAAGATGCTACGGGCGTACGATTAAAAGCTGACAAATTAACCATAGGTGGTGGCGGTGAGATTGATGCATTTTCGGGTGCGGACGATACCACCGGCGTTGTCATTGAGGGCGGCGAGCTGACAAACTCCAGCACGGTAAAGGGTTCTAATTCTAAAGCAGCTATTAAAATTGAGGGTGGCACGCTGATAAACTCCGGCAGCATAGAGAGCTCTGCAGCAGCTATAGAAATCACTGGAGCAGCTACCGCTACCTTTAATACGGGATCTACTGTTAAGGGATTACATGCCTCTGCCGTGGCGATTGATGCATCAGCCGCAACAGGAAAGGTCACCGTTAATATCAATGAGGGTACGTTTACTGGGGATATAAAGGGCAATGCCGGGAAAGACAATGAGCTGAACATTAAAAAAACTGGCGACGGCATCAAGAACAATATCAGTGGTTTTGAAACTATCAATATCACCGGCACGGGCTGGACAGCCCAGGGGCATGTATCCGGTGCAAACAAGTTGAACACCAACAGCGCGATCGAAGACCTTTATGTCAGTAAAAAAGATTCAGACTTAGTGACGAGCGCTGATCCTGATACCCTTAGAATTAAAATGGCATCTGAAACTCTGGCGATTGAAACCGATACCGCCAGCGGTGCTGACAGCAAAGTCAAAAATCTGCATATACTCGATGCTACACATCTCAACTTAAGCGACGGTAACAGCTCGTCGCCTGGCCCCGCTACAGTTGACACAATCACTGTTGGCGGCACTGCTGGCTGGCAGGTTGATGGTGTGGCTAAAGGTGTAACCGAAGTCAACACCACCGGCACCGTTGGCAAACTTTACGTCGATGATAAAGAGGCTAGTGAACTAAGCAGTATTCAAAGTGCTGCCGGTTTGCTGAAGGTAGGATCTGAAAACCTGAAGATTACCACCAATAGTCCTGGCACAATAGAACACCTGCATATACTGGGCGCTAAACAGCTCACCTTTGGTGAAACATCCTCTGGCTCCGCCTCGGTCGGGCAAATCAATGTTGGCCCTACCGCTGCCTGGACAACCGCTGGTAAGGCTGAAAATGTAAGCGTAGTCAAAACCACTGGCACCATTGAAAATCTCTATATCATCGAAAACGAAACGCCAGTCAGTGCTGCTGGTTCTTTATGGGTGAAATCTAAGTCTGACGGTCTAACAATCGCTACCAATATAAGCGGTGGTGCCGAAGGTAAAATCAGCAACCTGCACATACTCAGTGCTAAAAACAAGCTCACACTAAGCGATGACGAAGCAAATTATCAGTCCGGCTTTGCCACAGTTGACAAGATCATTGTTGGCGAAGAAGTTGGCAAACCAGATGGCGATAACTTGGATGTTGACGGTTTTGCCAGCGGAGTAACCAAACTCAACACCGTCGGCATTATTAATCTTAATGTTTATGATAAGAACCCTGAGACAAGTGGTGGTAGTAATGGGAGTGATACGCTCAAGGTCATCTCTGAAAAACTGGCGATTGTTACCGACATCGCCAAAAACCCTAACAGCAAAATCGAGAACCTGCATATACTCGGCGCTACACAGCTAAACTTAAGCGACAGCGTTAATGAATTTGGCCCCGCCGCAGTTGAACAAATCACTGTTGGCGATACCGCTGGCTGGCAAGTCAACGGCCTGGCCAAAGGAGTCAGCGCAGTCAACACCCGCAGTACCATTAACAATCTTTATGTCCGAGGCAATGCTGCTGTACCAAGTGCCATTACAGACAAAGAAAAAGACAACACTGTCGGTTCTTTGCAGGTAATGTCTGACCAGCTGGCGATTGTTACCGATACCGCCAGCGGGGCTGAAGGCAAAATCAACGACCTGCATATATTGGGTGCCACAAAGCTAACAGGAACGGCCCCTGCTATTGAAAATATTCAAGTCTATAGCGCTGAAGATTGGAAACTGCTCCCTGTTTTGAGTGGCGTTAAAAACATCACTGCCAAAATGCCTGCATCTGCATCAGGGGCTTCAAGTGTCCCAACATTTATTAGTGCTATTTCTTTGAGATCCGATGCAACAAATTTAAATGATTCTGATGCAAAGACTCTAAGTATCAAAGCTCTCAAATCCGATACAAACCACCCCAATATCACTGCAGATAAGCTCGGGCTAATAGAAAAACTGACCATCGGTAAAGAAGCAGGGATTGGCGATATCTCCAATGTGAAAAATATCGAAATAGCTACAGCTTCAGCTGATCCTGATTGGCAGGTCGGTTTGGTAAACAATGCCTCTGAAATTACTGTCACTAACAGCACCGTTAACAATCTTTCTGTCAACGTTAGCGGCGCTAATGTACCTGTTGGCAATCAAAGAAGTGCTGTCGGTTCTTTGCAGGTCAGGTCTGACGCACTGAAGATTGCTACCACCGGTTCTGGCAAAATCGACAATCTGCATATATTGGGTGGCACAGAGCTACAAGGATCGGGCCCTGTTGCTATTAAAAATTTAGAAGTCAATAGTGCTGACAGTTGGAAACTGCTCCCTTATCTGAGTGGCGTTGAAAAAATCACTGCCAAAATGCCTGCATCTGCATCAGGGGCTTCAAGTGTCCCAACAGTTATTAGTGCTATTTCTTTGGTGGGGGCCAATGCAAAAGATTTAACTAAGGATGCAAAGACTTTGAGTATCGTAGCTCCCAAGTCCCCTGCAACCTCTCCCCAGGTCACCGCAGATAAGCTCGGGCTAATAGAAAAACTGACCATCGGTAAAGCAGCAGGGATTGGCGATATCTCCAATGTGAAAAATATCGAAATAAATTCAGCTACTACTGATTGGCAGGCCGGTTTGGTAAAAAATGCCTCTAAAATTACCGCCACCAGCACCATTGAACATCTTCACGTCGACGATAGTAAAGCTAAAGAATTAAGTGCCATTGACAAAGCTGACGGACGACTGAAGGCAGGATCTGACAATCTGACGATTGTCGCAAATGCAAGCGATAAGTCCGCGAGCAAAATCAACAACCTGCATATACACGGTGCTGCACAGCTCAATATCAGCGATGGGAAAGACCAGCCCGGCCCCGCCTCGGTTGATAAAATCATTGTTGGCAAAACCGATGGCTGGAAAGTCAGGGGTTTGGCCAAAGCTAGTAACGTCGAAACCACAGGTACCATTAAGCATCTTTATGTCGGTACCCAAGACCACAAGCTAAGTGCGAGTGCAATTGAAGACACTGCTTCTTTGCGGGTGGTGCAGTCTGGCGAACTGAATATCAAAACTGATAAAAACGGCGACGCTGACGGCAAAATTGACAAGTTGCATATATTGGGTGGTACAACGCTGAAAGGCACAGATCTTGTTATTAACAATATTGAAGTCAATAGCACTGACGATTGGAAATTGCTCTCAGCTCTGAGTGGCATGAAATCCATCACTGCCAAAAAGCCTGCATCAGGAGAGGATTCAGGTAACCAGGAAGTTATTAGTGCGATTACTTTACAAGGGTCTGGTGCGACAAAGCCACCAGAAAACGTTTCAAAGACTTTAAATATTAATACTCCCAACTCCATTCAGATCAGCGCAGATGAGTCCGGGCTAATAAAAACTCTGACCATCGGTGATGCAGCCGCGGCTGGCACTATCTCAAATGTGAAACAGATTAAGATCAATTCACCTAATTCTGATTGGCAGGTCGGTTTGTTAAAAAACCCTTCTCTAATTACTGTTGATGATGCTGTCAAGGCAAACTCCATAACCATAAAAGGTCCCGGTAGCCCCGCCTCCAGGGCCAGCTCTGGCTCGACGAAGGGTGTCTTGAACGTAGCGTTTGACCAACCGGCGGATGATTTCTTTCACATTACAGGTGGTGATGCGATTGCCAAAATTGATTTTGCTAATACCAGCGAACGCCCCAGTCTCAAGTTTACGCCAACTAAGAGCATGACGTTTGACAACATAAACGGTCACCCCTCAAAACAAGATACCCTTGTATTTACGGGAGATGTAGGATTTTCTGATGATAAGAATAAGATGCCTGCAGGCTTTTTCGGCATTGAATACCGCTATATGCCTGACTCTGTTCCTGCCAACCTGAAAATGCTTGAATTGTCGTCTATTGACCAGTATTCAACAATCAAAGCTGTCAAAAAAGGATCTGAAGACAGTGATGGAGCACTTAACATTCCATTTGCTACTGCGAGCATGCCGACAGCGTTTTATCTGAAAACCGCCGACGATACGCACTACTCCATCGACTTCAGCTCTACTGACCGCCCCACCACGACCTTTGAAATTGCTAAAGGTCTGGTTACCGAACTCAAGAATGACAGCAGTAAAAATGACCAGTTAGTAATCCGTGGTGGTATTTTAGAGGGAGATATTGACAGCATCAGCTCTCTGGCCATAGCCGGTGGAGAGGCCGATGCCGGGGACTGGACGGCATCTGGAACGTTCAGCAACCTGAACAGCGTCAATGTCCTTGATAAAGGGGTATTAACCGCACTGAATGTTGCCGGGCCATCAAAGTCAGAGCAGCGCTCCGCACCAGGCCAGACCCTGAATGTAACCACTGCCAGCGGCCAGCCGCTGCCGGTTACTGTGTCCAAAGGCGGCCAGCTTAACACTTTGAAGATCAATGATGGTGCCAGCCTGGCAGCAGTTAAACTGCAGGGAGCTACCACCATTAACATTGACGAGAATGCTAAAAATTGGAACGTAGGTTCGGTTACGGATGCTGGTGCCATCCAGGCACCAACCCATGAGTTTACCCAGGTCAAGTTGGGTAAGGATTTAACCACTGGCCCGGTGAATCAGCAGAACCTGGTGTTAAATACCCTGAGCCATCCGGTATCGATAACCGCAAAAGGGATCAAAACGCTGGAACTGGCCAGTGGTGCAAGACTGGGAAATGCTGACGGTGTCAAACAACTGAACATTACCGGTACTGACTGGTCAGCGAAGGAATGGTTACCCGGGGTAAGCACGGTGCAAACCTCCAGTGCCATCTCAGACCTTTCAGTTACCAATAAACCAGCACCTGCAGGTGATGTTCAAGGCAACGCTGCCGAATCGCTGAATTCACTGAAGGTGGAGTCTGACAAACTGGCAATTGCCACCGATGCTAACGGAAAAATCGACCACCTGCAGATACTCGGTGCCACAGAGCTCAGCTTAAGCAGTGGTGTGAATAAGTTTGGCCCCGCCGTAGTGGACAAGATCACTGTAGGCAAAGATGCCACTGGCTGGAAAGTTACCGGATATGCCAGCACAGTCAGCGCAGTCAACACCAAAAGTACCGTGAACAATCTTTATGTCCGCGATGGCAACGCTGCTATACCAAGTGCCATTCAAGACAAAGACATCGCTACCGGTTCTTTGCAGGTGATGTCTAAAGAGCTGGCGATTGCTACTGATACTGTCGGAGCTCAAGGCAAGATCGGTAACCTGCATATACTCGGTGCTTCACAGCTCAACTTAAGCGACGGCGTTAATAAACTTGGCCTCGCCGCCGTTGACAAAATCACTGTTGGCGATATCGCTGGCTGGCAAGTCAATGGCCTGGCCAAAGGAGTCAGCGCACTCACCACCGACGGTACCGTAAACCACCTTTATGTCAGTGATAGCAACGCTGTTGTAATAAATGCTATTACAGACAAAGACAACGCAGCCGGTTCTTTGCAGGTAATGTCTGACGAACTGGCGATTACCACCACTAAGACCGGTGCTGCTGCTGGCAAAATCGACCAATTGCATATATTGGGTGGTACAAAGCTAACAGTATCAGCTCCTGTTATTAACAATATTGAAGTCAACAGCGCTGACGATTGGGAACTGCGCTCAGCTATGAGTGGCGTGCAAAGCATCACTGCCAAAAAGCCGGCATCAGGGAACCAGACAGTTATTAGTGGTATTTCTTTGGTAGGGGCTGATGCAGAAAAGCCAGGCCAGCCAAAGACTTTAAATATTAATGCCAAGTCTGATAACCCAATTCAGATCAGTGCAGATGAGTCCGGGCTAATAGAAAAACTGACCATCGATAAAGCTGCGGTGGTTGGCACTATCACCAATGTGAAAAACATTGACATAAAATCCAATGATTGGCAGATGGGTTTGGTGACTGATGTTGACCGCATTCAGGCAGAAAGCCTTAAATCAGTCAGGGTAGGTAAGGCTTTAAAAGCCGATTTGGTGAAGCAGCAAAGCCTGGTGTTAAATACCCAGAGCCGCCCGGTATCGTTAACAACAGCACAAGGGATCGATACGCTGGAACTGGCCAAGGGTGCAAGACTGACAACGGCCGACGCGGTTCATCATCTGAAAATTACCGATAATGACTGGTCAGCAACTGGAGCGGTTACCATGGTCGGCGATAAGGCCAGCATTGATATTATGGAGGGAATTAGCGTTGGTGCCATTGGCACGATTGCCACGATTGGCAAAGATGTTCAGGTTGCGGCGAAAAAAGCTGATGCTGTAGCGCCGCCATCATCGCTGAAGATTGCCTTTAACCCAACTGAATCTAAAACACTGAAAGTGACTAGCAGCGGTAATATAAAGGGCAATATTGATTTCACCGGGGTATCCGAAAACGCAACAGTAACTCTTGAGCAAACAGGCGGTATGATAGAAGGCAATATCACCGGTGTGAGTGATATTATGATCAGCGGTACCGATGAGTTAAAAGGCTCTATCAAAGGTAAGGTTAAATTAGATATTGTTAAAGGCGGTAAACTGAAAATCCACGAAACAGTCAATGACGGTGGCGACCTTTACCATCAGGTTGGCGATTTGGAGATGGGTCCCGGTACAAATCCCGACCGACCAGTGGTCGTTGCAGATCGCATTGAAATTGAACCTGATGCCAAGGTGGTTGTGGACCTGAAAGAAGTACAAATTAAAGATAAAGAAGAGTTGATGATCTCCAAAGCCCCCATCAAACGAGCCGTTACTCTGGATGTTAAGAATGAGCAGTATGAGCACTTTACCGCCATGCTGGATAGTAAAGATAACAAGCGTATGGTGGTTGCCAGGGAACCTATGGTCAACCATGTCCGTAAACTGGCGACAGCCGGTGGGGCACCCGCTTCTGCTGTCAGAGCCCTGGAAGTTGCCGCTAACAAAAAAGTGGCGGTGAGCGAAAGCGATGACAACCTCAATAAATTTGTGGTCCCTCTTGCCAAAACCTCCGACCAGGCTGCCCAACTTGCCAGACAGCTCACCCCGGATAACACCGCCAGTGCCGTCAGTGCCGCCCAGGGCGCACAGCGAATGTCCGGTAAAGCCATTGAGACCCGCACTACCAGCATCCGCACCGGCATCAGCAGTGGCGATATGATGGAGTCCGGCGGGTTCTGGATTCAGTATGCCTATAACGATGCCACCCAGGATGAACATGACGGTGTTTTTGGCTTTGATGCCAAAACCAATGGCTTTACCCTGGGGGTGGATACCGAACTGGATGATATGACCGATGTGGGGCTGGCCTATACCTACGCTAAAACAGATATCAGTGGTAAAGGCTCTGGCGGCAGCATGGATTCCAAAAATCATATTTTCAGCCTGTACGGTGCCTTTACCCAGGATGAGATGTTCCTGGATGGCCAGCTCAGCTACTCCTCTGGTGATAATGACGCACGGCGCTCCGTCGTTGGTAATGCAGTTAAGGCTAGCTATGACACCAAAAGCTGGGGCATCAGCCTGACAGCTGGCTATACCATGCCCATGGATGATGACTGGAGCTGGCAACCACTCGGTGCCTTTAACTACTACCGTATAGAGACTGATGATTATTCAGAATCCGCTGCTCTTAATCACCTGGCATACGACAATGTTAAAAATGACAATTACTCTATTTTAGAGCTTGGTGTCGGGGTTAAGTTAATGGGCGATATCTACATGGATGATATGGTATTCCAGCCAGCCTTCAAACTGATGGCCTTCCACGACTTTAAGGATGACCCGGTGACCATGACCGCTCACTATGCTGCCGGAGGCGATAGCTTTGTCGTACACGGTGCCAAGCGTGACGATAACCGCTTCCAGTTTGCCGCTTCGGTGGATATGGAGTTGGATAGTAATATGACGCTGTCGTTCAACTACAGCCATGACTGGATGGATAACTTCAAGTCCGATGGGTTTATCGCCCGGCTGCGGTATGACTTTTAGCAGGAGGAGTAATATTTCAGGCTAACGGTTATGTGTGCAAAGTGCTTATAGAGTGTGTACAGAGTTGCCTCCCTTTTCGGGAGGCTTTTTTTTGCAGAGAAAACCGAGAAAAGCGGAGTCAAGCCCTGATTCTTGACACCTGCCGGTCATTTATTCTGTCGGCTATAGTTTCAGACGGGTGAGAAGGTGATGTTCAGTTTGTGCCCGGTCGCTTCGGCGTATTTTTTCAACATGCCCAGGCTGGGCAAGGTTTTACTGTTGGCACTTTCAAGACGGCAGATGCTGGTTTTCTGGGTGCCTATTACCCGGGCAATTTCTTCCTGGGTCATCCCTGCCTCCTGCCGCATGCGGATCAGTTCGCGCCGAAGCGCGAAGAACTCTGCCTTTTCGGCCATGGCGGCTTGGACATCATCACGTTCAAGCATTTTATCCCGAAACGCTTTATAACTTGAGTTTGCCACGCTGTACCTCCCTCATTCGCTGATAGCCAAGCTCTAACTCTCTTTTTGGCGTCTTTTGAGTTTTTTTCTGGAAAACATGCAAAAGGCAGTTTACCCATGTCCTTAGCAACCCGGTCACTGTAGAAGTGGATTTGCCACGTCGTTTGTTTCATAAACACAGGTTAGCAATATTGTTAACTTTTATCAATGCGGTGATGTCGGCATGGTTCCGGGAAGCTGCCCGAGATTTACCCTATGCGGCAACAGCTCCTGCGCTTCTAAGGCAAGCCCAAAAAAACTGTCATCTTGCGTTTATGAGATGTACGTCCTATATTTACAAGCGTACACACCCTCAGGATTTTGTGTTATGTCTACGCAGCAGGAACCAGAACAGACTAGCCAGAGCGTAACCCTGACTCAGCTTCGCAAGAATATCTATCAGCTTGTCGATGAAGTGATCGCCAGTGGTAAGCCATTAACCATTGAACGGGGGGGAACTCTGCTAAAACTGGATGTTGTCACCAGAGCTTCATCAAAACTTGGAAATCTTAAGGTCCGCAACACCTTGCTGCCTGATGGTCCTGATACGGCAGAAGGTCTTGAGGAAGCGATCACCCACCAGTGGGAGCCAGATAATGGTTTTGATTGATACGCATATTGCGGTCTTTCTGCACAGTGGTGATTTGGGCAAGGTTTCCCCGCAGGCTCAGGAGCAGCTTGAACATCATGATATTGTTTTGCCGGAACTGGCCAGGCTGGAGCTTCAGTATTTGCATGAGATTGGCCGGATTGCCTATACCCCTGCCGAGATAGTGGCGGATTTGTATGGTGATGTGGGCATGGTTTGTTCAAAAACGCCCACCGCAGGACTGGTGCAATCGGCTATGGGTATTCACTGGACTCAGGACGTTTTTGACCGACTGATTGCCGCTGATGCCATTTTTTGCGATTGCCCGTTGATTACCCGTGATCAGCGTATCATTGAGCATTTACCTCAGGCGTTCAGTGCCCGCTACTGAGCAGACTTTAATGGGGGTTCTATCATTGCTCCCTGTTACTCAATGGGTTATGCCGGGCTTTCCTGACCAATAGCCATTACATTGTTGAATGTCCGAAGTCATGACCTTACTCCCCAACGCCATTGCCTGCGCCAGTTCATCAGCCACTTTCAGAATATCTTCCGAATGCCCGGAAAGACGCATGGCCTTCACTCCGGCACTGGCCATCACTTGCCACTGATCCAGAATATTATGACAACTGCCAGACAGTGTCTGAATACCGTTGATGGTAAACAGCGCATCACCTTCCCGGGTCGCCAGGGGAATACCTGCTGATGACTTAATACAGCTGAACTCGCAGCTGTCTTTGCTCAGCTCATGGGTTCGGGCGGTAAAACAGCGGGCCGAGTAGGCCAGTGGCAGGTAGCCATAGCTGAATACCTCGGTTTCCAGATCATCAATGCCCAGCTCTGGCAAGCGCCCCATAATCAACTTAAGGTGCTCAAAAGAGAGTTCAACCGGCAAAACCCAGCGTTTTAAACCGGTACCATGCAGAACCTGCAATGCTTCAGCACTGTACAGATTCACCGAAGGACCGGTAATAAAAGGGACGCCCGCTTTTGATAGATAGTGGACAGCGGCCATATCGTTGGCTTCTACAGTAAAGTCTCCGTTCTCACAGACCTTGCTCACCTGAGCCAGTTCAGACTCAGCTTCAATCAGCGTCAGTGTCGATAGAACGACTTCTTTGCCTTTAGACTGCAATAACCTGGCAATGGCTAACCAGTCATCCAGCTTCAGCTCACGTCTTTTCGAACAGACGACTTCTCCCAGGTAGACTCGTTCAAAGGCGGACTCGGCTACTTTCTTGTAAAACGCCATAACGTCTTGTTTAGGCCAGAAGAACAGTAGTGGGCCAAGGGTAATTTGCATAGTTTATTCCCTGTCTGCGCCGGGCGTTACCCGTAAACGCGATCTATCAGCCACAAAGCAAAGCAGGTAAAAACCTTTGTGGCTTCGTGTCTTTGTGGTTTAAATCAAAAGAAACAGCCAAGCAGCCAACATCACTGCCAGGGACGGTTATAGGCACCCAGTGTAGTCTGGCTACCTTCAGACAAACGGGAAAGGCCAGCCATCCAGCGTTCATTGGTGGTAAAACGATCCGGATTGGCCTGGTAATGGTCCAGCGCTTCCCGCCAGATTCTCACCACTTCGGCAACATAGGCGGGGCTTCGCTGGCGGCCCTCAATTTTCACCGCACTGATGCCAGACTGATACAGCTGAGGGATCAAATCCAGGGTATTGAGGCTGGTAGGCTCTTCAAGGGCATGACTGACCTGATCATTCACGGTAAAGCGCCCCTTGCAGAGGGTTGGATAACCGGCCTGCTCATGGTGATCAAAACGGTCGATCAACAAACCTCCCAGTCGGGTTTCCATCCCATTGGCCGTGGTCTGCCAGCGCACAGCGGATGCGGGAGAACAGGCACCGGCAGTATTGGGCGATTCCCCTGTCACATAAGAAGAGAGAATGCAGCGCCCTTCAGCCATAATACAAAGACTGCCAAAGGCAAATACTTCCAGTTCCACCGGGCTTTTCTGAGCCAGTCGCTCAACCTGTTTTAACGACAGCACCCTGGGCAGTACTGCGCGCTTGATACCAAAATGATCATGATAAAAAGACAGGCTGGCCTGGTTAGTGGCTGAAGCCTGAACGGAAAGATGAAGATTAAGATCGGGGTATCGCTTGCTGGCATAGTCCAGCACACTGATATCAGCAGCAATCAGGGCATCGACACCGAAGTCGGCACACATATCCACTGCTTTTTTCCAGCGGTGCCAGTTGGTCGGCTGGGCATAGGTGTTTACCGCAACAAAAAGCCGCACCTTTTTTCCACGGGGATTTTTATCAACGTAGTCCAGTGCCTTCATGGCCCGCTGATCAGAAAAATTCAGACCGGCAAAATGCCGGGCATTGGTTTCATCACGAAAGCCGATGTATACGGCATCAGCACCATTATCGACAGCGGCTTTCAGGGAAGGAAGGTTACCGGCAGGACACACCAATTCCATAGAGAATTATCCAGTAGTTTTTGCGCAGCATAGCACGCTGAACAAAAAACCGACTTGATACTTATCAAGAAATAGCCAGAAAAACAAGTATCAACACCTAGCACATGGTTTCAATGAGTTTGGCGGGTTGTCATGCCTCCGAACTCCGTTCGTCCTGAGCTTGTCGAAGGGCGGAAACTCAGGACTCTGAGATCGTGCCAAGCACCCTTCGTCCGTGCATCCTGAGCGGAGCCGAAGGGCGCTCAGGGTGAACGGAGATTGTATACGTCAAACTCATTGAAGCCATGTACCAGGCAACCATCTACTCATCAGTGTTTTCATGCGCTAATAGCAAGAGGCAACAACGGAAAAGCATGGAGAGATTTATATCGCGTTCCCATTGCAGTGTTCTCACTTTCCAGTAATACCACCTCACCCACCGTCACCCGGAAGCTGGGAAGGTTAAAATACTGACTATGGGTGACATACCTTGGTCGTTTAAACCGCCCCAGGGTTACGTGGGGGCGAAAATTCCGGGTTTCAGCACTGAAGCCTGACTGCACTGCTGCCTGCTCACAGATATCAGCAAGCCGTTTTAACTCCTGTCCTGAATGCATCTCCAGGGCCAGCACCCGGGGGTTTCGGCCATTTGGAAAGAAACGAAAACAACCGGTCATACTGTCAAAGGTATGGTAGTCCGCCAGATCATTTTCAAGATTGCTGATTAACTGCTGTAACTGTCGGGGGGAGCTATTGCCCAGGAATTTAAGGGTAATGTGCTGCTGCTGGGGAGCTACCCAGCGCAAGTCGTGATCATGTCCTTCACCGGCTCGATGAATGGCTTTCTTATGCAGCGTTGCAGCAAGTTCAAGAGGAAGTTTTACAGCAAGAAAAGCCCTGACCGGTGAATTATGGGGCAGCGTCTCATCAAAAGAGGCCGGGATGCTGGAAGCGTTGTAGCTAATAGGGTTATTTTTCATATTATTCTAACTTCAACGTCTGACTGCTAAATTCAAACCAATTGCACCCTGCAATTTGGTTTGGCTAAGTTTGTTGAACCTAGTCTAGTACATTGTTGGCAGAAATCTGCCTGTATCGTCGTATTATTCCAAAAGTGCCTGAAAAAAGCGGCGATTAATCTTGATCCCTGATTCCGCTACCTGCTCAGGAAATAAACGAATATGTACCGGCACTTTGAATTTAGCTATCTTGCCTGCCAGCCTCTCTTTTGTAAATGGTTCATTCAGGGTACCGTCCACCGTCTGAACATAAGCCACAGGGCGCTGGCCATATTCAGGATCCGTCATGGCAACGACCACCGCCTGGACAATCTCCGGGAAGGTCAGCAAAGCCTGCTCAATCTCTTCAGGATGAATATTCTCTCCCCCTGAGATCAACATATTATCCATACGACCAAAGACCTGTAACTGGTCGCCGTGCCAACGCCCTTTGTCACCGGTATTAAACCAGCCACGGGTACCCGGAAATGGCGTCACCTCGCCCTGCTGAAAATAGCCTTTGGCCAGAGTGTCGCCACGCACCTGAATCTCACCTTCCTCTGTTAAACGAACCTCACGCCATGGCAATACCGCTCCGGAAGTAACACCACTACCGGTAAACAGAGGCTCTCCGGTACACACCTGGGAGGCCATCTCGGTCAGACCATAGGTGGTCAGAACAGTGACCCCCTCTGCTTTTACCGCCTCCACCAGCCTTGGGGAAGCAACGCCGCCACCCAGCAGAATATAACGCACACCCAAATCATAGAGTGATAGCCCGGACTGCAGCAGCCTGAATAATTGGGTATTCACCAGGGAAAGATGGGTCAACCGCTGTCTGGTCAGCATGTCATCCAACGACAACCGACGTTCAAACAGCACCATTGTGGTACCAGCCAGCAGGCAGCGCATAACAATGGCCAATCCGCCCACATGAAACAGCGGCAAGGATAGCAGCCAGGTATCACCATAGGTTAATGGCAAGGTATGCATTGAGCCCAGGGCGCTAAAATAATGATTTTTATAACTGTGCGCTACCGCCTTTGGAATGCCCGTTGTTCCAGAGGTGGCGATCAGGTCATAAACGGCTTCAGCATGAATCTTAATGGGCTGAAGTCTGCTCTCCGGTAGTGGCCGCATGAGAGCAATCCGTCGATGAAAATCGATACCTGCACTGTCTGCCACCTGTGCAGCGCCAATACGATCACGATATCCCGACATTTGCGCTTCCGGAAACGCCGGGTTTACCGGGCAGAAAACCCATTGGGAACGAAGACAGGCCAGGGCAACCACCACAGTGTCCAATGGTTTATGGGTGACAAAAAGAAGACGGCGGCCCGCTCTCATGCCCTTATCCCGGTATATACGACAACACTCATCCACCCACGCATCCAGCTGCCGAAACGTGACTCCGCCCTCCTCCAGCTGAATCGCTGTACAGGAGGACTGATGAATGGCTCGATAACGCAGGGGACAGTATTGCAATTCGGGGAAGATCGTTTTCATCAACGGCGTTCTGCTATGCTTCTGTTCAGCTCTGTATTACTGAAAAAAAGCGGGGTTAATGGCAACCGGCTGACCGGCAAAAATCCTTGCAGAGGTCAGGCTGTCGGTAAAAGCCGATAAAGTGTCCAGACCAGGTCGTTCTTCCGGTGTCCACTGAGCGCTGAGCTGCTCCAGTATGTGCAATCCAATAGACGACTCATAAGAAGAGCTGAAAACAGTCCTGACACCAACGCTTTTGCCGGCTGTCACCAGCTGTCGGCAACGGGCCAAACCACCCACCAGCGTCGGCTTGATCACAATGGCCACCAGACCCTGCATGGGTTTTAGATGGTATTTTGGGTGCTGGACCGTTTCATCCAGGGCAAAGCGAAGCCCGGTCTGCTCGTAGAGTTGTGAGAATTCGGCCACATGCGCGGTCGGCTCTTCAACATAAGCAATTCGCTCGACATCAATAGAGGCAGCGACCCTGATGGCTTGATCCAATGTCCATTGCTGATTGGCATCCAGCTTGATGCTGACGGACGTTGGCAAAGCCTGCAGAACCTGGTTAATTCTGACACAGTCGTCTTCTATTGAGTCTCGGCCTATTTTCAACTTGAACTCGGTCGGCCAGTTTCCCTGCCACAGTGCAAGTCGGCGGAGGATATCCTCGGTGCTACCCAGCAAAAGTGGTCCGGTTGCTGGCGGGTCAAACCAATGATCCTGTTGCAACCACCAAAGAGCCGACTCAATACCAAACAGCACTGACGGTACTGGCTGCAAATGCAGAACATCAGTGAGAAAAGCACTGTTGATAGATAACGGCCTGCCACCATTAACGGCCCGACAGAAAGCCTGAAGTTGTTCTTCCGCGTCTGCAAGACTCTCACGGCTAAACCCGGGCAGTGGCGCTATGTCGCCATAACCCCATCGGTCACCGATACGCAAACGCAAAATCAGCCCTTCCCGCTTATTCAGGCAGGTGTGCTTCAGCCATAACGGCTGCTTTAAAGGCAGCCGATACCTCAGGATATCGGCCTTACAGTCTTTCATGCTTCAGGAATTACGACCAAACCGACTGAAATCCGGCTGACGTTTTTCCAGGAAAGCATCCCGTCCTTCCTGTGCCTCTGCGCTCATATAGAAAAGCAGTGTCGCATTACCCGCCAGCTCCTGAAGACCGGTTTGACCATCGCAGTCGGCATTCATGGCGGATTTCAGGCAGCGAAGCGCCAGAGGAGAGTGCTGCAAAATCTCACGACACCATTCTACGGTTGTCCGCTCCAGCTCTGCCAGAGGCACAACGGTATTGACCAGCCCCATATCTTCAGCCTGTCTGGCATCGTACTGACGACAGAGGAACCAGATTTCCCGGGCTTTTTTCTGACCAACGATACGTGCCAGATAGCTGGCACCAAAACCACCATCAAATGACCCCACTTTCGGGCCGGTCTGACCAAAACGGGCATTATCCGCCGCAATCGTCAGATCACAAACCAGGTGCAGGACATGACCACCACCGATGGCATAACCGGCCACCATGGCAATCACCGGCTTTGGACAGGTTCTGATCTGACGTTGCAGATCGAGAACATTCAGATGATGAGTTCCTTTATCATCCTTGTAGCCCGAATCGCCGCGAACGCTCTGGTCACCACCGGAACAGAAAGCCAGATCTCCGGCACCGGTCAGAATCACCACACCCACCGACTCATCAAAGCGTGCCGACTCCAGGGCTTTCTGGATTTCTACAATGCTTTGTGGGCGAAAGGCGTTGCGCTTTTCCGGGCGGTTAATGGTAATTTTGGCCATACCCTCTGCCCGGTGATAGAGAATGTCCTCATAATCACCGCTGAGGTTTTCCCAGATCACACCTGAATCCAGCTGCTTGCTCATATCCAACTCCTTATAGCTCTTCAGAAGAGCTCTCTGAGCAACCGGGCCATAGCCTCTGGTTGCTCCCGATGAACATTGTGTCCACACCCGGTCACCGGGTGGACACTGTGTATCACATTCTCTGTCAGCAAATGCTGTCCAAGCTGCCCGAACTTGTGATCATTTTCACCATAAAAATAATGAACGGACAGTGGTGAACCAGCGCTGAGCTGACAATCAACCTTGAGCCGGGAAAGTGCCCGGCGATAGTCTGGCTGCTTCGATAGACTGAATGCCATCAAGGCATTAGCCAGAATCGAACCACTGCCTTTTGATCGCTCAGCAATCAAAGAGCCAATCTGGCTATCATCCAGGTCAGAAAAAACCGGCTGTTTATACCAGTCCAAAAGCACATCAGCCACTGATTCTTCAGTAAAGCGTCTGGCCCATTGCAGATCTGACCGATAACGCTCGCTTCTTTCCTGCTCACTGACCAGCCCGGGATGCGCTCCTTCCAGTAACAGCTGCGCCACTCGCTGGGGGAAAGCAGTGGTATACGCCATGGCCAGACGTCCTCCCAGTGAATAGCCCAGCAGGTTGAACCGTTTCAGGCAGATGCCTTCCACCTGTTCAATGGTTTGAACCGTCTGTTCCAGGCGATAGCAGAAGTAGCCAACGCCCTGCTTATCTTCCTCCAGCCACAGACTTGAGCCGTGGCCCGGCAGGTCAACAGCAATCAGGCAATAGTCGTCTTTCAGCGCTGCCAGCAGGGAGCCCCAGTCGTTTGCACTGCCCAGAAACCCATGCAGTAACACCAGAACTGGCGCATGAACATCACCAGCGCAGTAGTAAGACAGGCTCACAGTGTTTTCGCCAAAGCGACGGCCTGTTCAATACTTTTTGCCCCAAGGCCAGATTCAGTAAAGACTTCAATAATGGAGCAGCCAGCCTGACTGCAGGCTCTATGAAACTGCGCGGTAAAGTCATCAATGGATTGCGGTGCCGAGTAATCAATTCTGAACATCTCAGCCGCATGCTCTGCGGTAAGACCGTGGGGTGTGACAAAATAATCATTAGTCACATGGGCAACCTCATTGCTACACCCTTTGGTGGTCACATAGAAAATACCACCACCGTCGTTATTGATCAGCACAATAACCAGTGGCGTTTTACACCGTGCAGCCAATTGCAGGGAGTTAAGGTCATGGAGGAAAGAGATGTCCCCGATCAATAACACCATTGGCCCCTGATGTCCGGCAGCACATCCTGCCGCAGTAGCAATCAGCCCATCAATGCCACTGACGCCACGGCTGGCATAAACCCCGGGCAAATGGTGTGTTGAGAAGATATCCACCATGCGAATGGGCAGACTGTTACCCAGAAATAAGTGGCTTCCGGATGGTAACAGTTCCCCCAGAGAAGCACCAAGCCATTGTTCATTAAGCTGGTTTGGTCGTTGACTTTTCAACAATTCACCAAGCTTTTCTGCCTGGGCTGTAAATGGTCTGCTCCATTCTCTGTCAGCCTGTATCGCTTCGCTGTTGAGCAACAGTTGACGACAAACTGAATCAATATCACCCACCAGGCGCACACTCTGCCGCTGTCCTGTATCGACTCTTCTGGGAGCGGGGTCAAGCATCCAGAATTCCTGCCAATGGTGCCGGGCAATAAACTGATCCAATCGTTTCGACGTCAGGTAACCGCCAATCTGTAGCACTCGGTCGACCTTATTGAACAGACTTTCGCTGGCAGAACTGGCCAGTAACAAGTCAGCGTGCCTAATGGTTTTCCGGTGACCGTGCAGCTGTGATTGAACATCGGCAATTAATGGCCAGCCCAGGCGTTCGGATAACTGCACAATGATATTAACGTCAGTCTCAGGCATCACCCGCCCCACCACAATCAGGCCTTTACCATCGGCAAAGTGCTGCCAGCGACCACTATCGGGCAGCCGGGTTAACTCTGGTACAAAGTACTCAGTATAAGGCGTTAATGAGGTCATCCATGGTTGGATACTGGCAAGATAGACGTCATTTTCAATAGAAACCGTTGCTTCCACCTGATGGGGGTAGAGCGGCTCCCGAAACATGCAGTTGATATGCAAAGGCAGCCCCAGCGCTGATGAGCGGGCATACGCCTGATCAATACTGCCCAGCAGCCAACGGAGGGAGATGGACCTGTCCGGCGTTGGCAAGTTCAGCGTCGCACCGGTGTAGTTACCAAAGATATTCAGCTGATCAATGGCCTGATTTGCACCGCAGTCAATCAACTCGGGAGGACGATCAGCCGTCAGAACCACCAGCGGTATACCCGACTGGTGAGCTTCGATAATCGCCGGGTAGAGATTAGCAACCGCAGTGCCTGAAGTAGTGATCAAAGCCACCGGTTCTCCCGTGGCCCTGGCCAGACCCAGGGCGAAGAAACCAAGCCCTCGTTCATCGAAATGAATATGGCGGGTCATACCATGATGATCTGCTACGGCAAAGGTCAATGGTGCTGAGCGGGATCCCGGGGCAATACAGCAATGCCGGATACCCAGTCGCCACAGTTCTTCGATCAGCACTGCAGACCAGATGCCGTTGATATTTGCGTCGTTGGTTTTAACTGTCATGAACTAACTCACCGCATGAGCAGCCAGTGATGGTGGGAATTTCCAGACCTTTCATCAGAAAAGGCCTGAACTGCCGAAGATGATTCCAGCCCGGTAGTCATGGGCTGTTGATATGGTTATGAACTTTTCCTCAATATGAGACTCTAATTCCACAGGGTTATTTATCAAACCATTACTTTAACGGCTGCTTATATTCTCTACAGGCAGGTTCTGTCAAACATTTTTTGAGGTGTATTATTGTGGACACAACTTTTTCTGCTACCGGTAGACCATTAACTTATCAAGAATCAATGGGCAATTCACTAAAGGAAACTGATGACATCAATAAACTGGCCGAAAATTTTATTAAAAAATCTATAGAAATCAATGAACAACGGCAAACTAATGCCGTTAATATCAGCGATATCAGAAAATCATTATTTGCCAGAACCATTAGTCGGTTGAACGAGTTATCGTCAACACGCTTCACGTTAACTCCCGGACTTTATCACCTGGCTAATCCTACTGATCCAGAGCGCTGGGACTGGAATGAATGGCAAAACAATTTAGTTGATAGCCAACAATATGATGCTATTGAAGATATCGTTAAAAATATACCTTTTGATCATAGAACTGATCTTTTGACAGATTTTTTACGAGCCATTGATCCACAATATTTCAATGATCATCTCATTGCAATTGTATTAAAAGATGACACCCCTTTTCAATTTAGAGCAATACTTGAAACCCGTCTTGTAGAAGCAAAGCCCTTTATTGAGACTGCGATCAAAAGAGGACTTGTGCAGGAAAATCTTATCAATAGAATATACAACGAAGGTATCCCTGATACTGGGAAATCAGCTTCACGCAGTGCATCCGCCACCAGGCCAACGAGTCACCAGGATCCCTTTAATGCACTCCAGAATCAGGCAGCCTCACAGCTTGCAACAGAGTTCTCCAGATTATCTGTGGCCCACGGAAACCTGGCTGACAACGACAAAAAACTTATGAGTCAGTTTATCTCTGTGTTAAACACCAACTATCAGTGTCAGGTAGGGTTGTACGAAACCAACCCTGAACTTGGCGAATCTTCTGAAACTTCCAGCAACAACCCAACAACATTTATTAAAGAAGAGTGGGAATCCTGGCAATTCGCTCTGTACGAGAGAGATGATAGCGTTGAACAAGCTTATTATGCTGCCAGGGAAGATAACAAGAGTGAACTTATTATTGAACAAATCGAACATCTATTATTAGCAGTCAGCTGTCCTCAAGAAAAAATCAAGAATGCCTTCCGATCAAATGCTGATATCCTCAGCTTACAGTTGGAATTCCCTGAAGTCGTTCTGGATGATGACAATCTGCTGGGACTTAGTTTTGAAGCTTGTCGCGCCAAAGGAATACCACTAAACAAAATTATTACAGGATTAATTGCATCAGGTTGTTTAACACAAGAATTAATTGATCAGATCATGAAATTGGGGATTGATAATTAATTTAATATCGTATCCGACTAACCAGAACAAATGAAAGTATTACATTGCTTTCATCGCTTCTGAACTTTTCAGGGTTGTCAGCAGGTACGTGAAGAGAGCGCTGCATAATCATGGTCACTGTCTACACGTTGCCCTGCCTGACCCGACAATACAGCGATATCACCGGTCTGTTGACGATCAAGAATATCCAGTACCGTGGCAATTTTATTGCCCAGCTCGGACCACTCTTCGTCGGCCACAGAGTCCTTCACAATACCCGCACCGGAGTAGAGCATCAGGGCATTATCAGCCAGACGGGCGCTGCGAATAGCCACACTGAAATCACTCTTTTGAACACCAACAATCCCACACACACCGGCATACAAGCCACGAGCGTAGGGTTCGTTGGCGGCAATAAAGGAGAATGCGTCCTCTCTTGGAGCGCCCCCCACTGCGGGGGTCGGATGGAGTACGTCCAGTAACTGTTGATCACTCACGTCGTGGTTCAGTACGCCACGAATCTGGTAACGCAAATGCTGAATATGGCGCAGTTTAACAATCGAGTGGCTGCGATCCGCTTCCAGGGACTGGCAGAAGGGTTGCAGCCTATGGCAGATATCATCCAGAACCAGACGGTTTTCATGGATATTTTTACCATCGCTCATCAGCAGGCTTTCCAGCTGAGCATCTTCAAGCAGGTTCTGACCGCGGACAATGGTACCTGCCAGGGCCTCGGTAGAAATAATATTTTCCAGTCGCTTCACCAGTCGCTCCGGAGAGCAGCCAAAAAACGTTTGCCCCTGCCCCTGAAACAGGAACTGATAGGAATGCGGATTCGCCTGCTGCCATGCGTAAAGCAATGAGAATGGGGAGAGATGCCCCTCAAGTTTCAGACACGTTTCCCGGGATAGCACCACCTTATCCAGCACACCCGATGCAAACGCCTGCCGGGCCTTGTCCACCAGTTGGTTCCAGACATTGGCATCAGGCTGGTAACCTGCGAGCTGAAACGTAAAGTCAGCCTCGGGTAACTGCTGGCAGTAGTTGAGTGCTGCGATAATCTCCAGAGCCTTGCGAATACTGCCATGGTATTCCAAAGTATTGTCAGACCTGAGGTTCACACCCAACACCGTTCCCTTGCGAGTCTGAACCAGTTCCAGCAGTGGCAGGATGACCCTGCCATAACCAAAAGCAGGCCAGATTGACGCTTCATCATCCGCAAAAGAGAGGTAGCAGAGGCAGTGACTGCTCCTATGCGCCGGCAAATGGCTCAGGATTTTGTGAGCACTGGCAAATGCACAAGCCAGGTCCTGTCGGCAGGATAATGTTTCTGACCAGCTGTAACCGAGCGCCGCGATAGCATGATCGCCTTCCCGGTCTCTCCAGAATGCTTTTTCACAGCCATCCTGTGCCGCCAGAAAGCCCTGTAGGTGAATGGCCGGGAAAGGGAGCTCAATTCTGACCAGCCGCTTTTCAGGCACAGGTTGAGATAACAGCTTTTCCAACTGTTGCACCATCAATGCCAACTGAGTCTGAATTACACTGGTCAAGACATCCTGCCAATAAGATCGTTAAAAAAAGACATCGTAAGATAACGAAATTGTACGTAGATTGGCCACCGGTATCTGGATCGTATTTACCGAGAAAAGCCATAGCATCCCTAAGGGTATAACCGACTGTTGGTAATAGTAGATGAATTTTTCAACGTAACTTTCTATCATTGCATTTTTTTCAACGCTGAAATTCATGCCTTTCAGCAGAACTGAA
This sequence comes from Endozoicomonas sp. ALC013, assembly GCF_049310205.1. Classification (NCBI taxonomy): domain Bacteria; kingdom Pseudomonadati; phylum Pseudomonadota; class Gammaproteobacteria; order Oceanospirillales; family Endozoicomonadaceae; genus Endozoicomonas; species Endozoicomonas sp. ALC013. The sequence goes on from NZ_JBLYNS010000023.1 coordinate 40,254, forward strand.
CCCTTGATCAGTTTCATCAGCACGGGTAACTATTCACCATGGCCACCAATGGAGAGTCAGCCAGACAATGGCTGGAACAGAACAGGGAGCAGATCTCGGAGGAACGAATTCTCCAGATTCGCAGTAACCTGGTAAAAAAAATAAATCAGTTGGCGGATGCTGAGGACCTGACTGTATCGGATGAACATCAGGGGTTGCTGGAGGCCCTTGATGTGATGGATGCCTGGCTTCAGGAACGCGCAACACCTCAGGAAACAGCAGCGGACGCTTCAACGCTGGATTACAGCCCGCTTATTCAGGAGCCGTCGGAAACAGTCCCTCAGCTGACTCAGGAAGAGAAGCTGCGCCGCTTCCAGAACCTGCTGAAGGACACAAAAAAATAACGGCAAATGGTAAGGTTGCGCTCAGGCAACCTCGCCAACCCGCTGCCGGGGCATCACACTTTCAACCGCTCACACTCTTCAACGACCCGGTCGTAGGTCCAGTCCCCGCCGCCGGGATGCTTCACCTCGTGTTCAATCAGCTTCTGGCACATCTGCATAGGGTTCAGTCCCTTTTTTGCCAGTCGCTCCAGAGTCTGCTTCAGCTCATTATCTGCTTCACTGAATTCCTGAGCGCTTCGGGATCCTTTCTTTCTGACTGCAACTTTTATTTGCTTCATCGTCAACTCACCTAAAACAACGTGGGCCTCTGGCAGGCCTGGAATAACACCCCGGCAAGAATAGCAGCGAGGTGATCTCTTCTCAGGCAGCCTCCCGGATAATCTATACTCTATTCTTAGATTCTGCGCGCAGTAAAGCAGGAGTTTACCATGAAACGTCTTTACTACCTGACCGGCTCTCTGGACAGCGTCACCAAAATTACTGAAGACCTGCACCGGGATGGCATCACCAACTGGCATCTCCATGTTTTAAGCCGAAACGAAGCTGGCCTGTATCACAAGCAGGTTCACAGTGCCAATATGCTGCAGGAAAACGATGTCATTCACTCCGGAGAACTGGGAGCCCTCATTGGCGGTGTTGTCGGCCTGCTGGCGGCCACAGTGATTGAGTGGTGGAACCCAATCGGGATAGAGATCCCGCTACCCGCCCTTCTGGTGGTCGCTGGTGTCTTTACCATGTTTGGTGCCTGGAGTGGTGGATTGGCAGGGATCACCCGCGAGAATTACAAAACGGCCCGATTCCACGATGATCTGGTAAAAGGCAAACATCTGATTATGGTGGATGTTTCCAGACAACAGGAGCAGCGGGTGCGCTACCATCTGAGCAAATATCATCCGGAAGCTTCTCTTGCCGGTGTGGATACCACCCTGACACTGCCTTTCAGCCCTAACTTCTGGCGTTATCCGCGCCATAATTAATCAACAACCAGCTTGTCTATTGTCAGGGGATGGTGATTTCACAAGCGCCTGCACCTCCTGAAAGGTTTCGGACTCCGCATCAGAAGGTGCTTTTCCCAACAGGCTAAACACCACTATTGCCACTGACGCCGCGATAAAACCGGGAATAATCTCGTAAACTTCAAAAATTCCCCCACTGAGCGAACGCCATACCACCACAGTTACGCCTCCCACAACAATACCGGCAAGGGCTCCCAACCCATTCATCCGCTTCCAGTAAAGGGAAAACAGCAGCGCAGGACCAAAGGCGGCACCGAACCCTGCCCAGGCATAAGACACCATCTCCAGCACCGAACTGTCCGGGTTGAGTGCCAGCACCGTGGCCAGCACCGCAATAGCGACAACGGCAATACGGCCAACCAACAGCATCTCAGCCTGAGTAGCATTGGGACGCAGCATATTGCGATAAAAATCCTCTGCTACCGCAGTAGAACAAACCAGCAACTGAGAATCTGCGGTACTCATAATAGCGGCCAGAATCGCGGCCAGGAGAATACCGGCTATGACCGGGTGAAAGAGGGTATTCACCATCAGCATAAAAATAGCTTCCGGGTCGTCTAATACCAATCCCTGCCGCTGGGTATATATGATTCCGGTTAAACCAACCAGCAAAGCACCCAGCATACAGATTCCAGTCCATGAAACCGCAATACGCCGTGCCAAGGTTAGCTGATGACTGGACTGCACCGCTTTAAAACGCGCCATAATGTGTGGCTGGCCAAAGTACCCCAGCCCCCAGCTCAATAATGACAAAACCGTAATCACAGAAAGCGCTTCCCCCCGAACATCAGTGAACATGCTGGTCAGATGGGGGTTCAGTTGGTTAATGTCGGCCATCACCTGCCCGGCACCTCCGGTGACTTCCAGCACGGTCACCGGAACGATCAGCAGTGCTGCCGACATCAGCAGGCCTTGCACCAGGTCGGTCCAGCAGACCGCCAGGAAACCACCAAACAGGGTGTAAGAGACCACACTCAACATGCCAAGAATCACTGCCAGCTGGTAGTCGAAGCCAAAAACAGATTCAAAGAGTTTGCCACCGGCTACCAATCCTGAACTGGTGTAAAAAAGAAAAAAAATCAGGATAAAACCCGCACTGACCGGTTGCAGAATATACTTCAGATCGGAGAAACGGTTGGAAAAAAATTCGGGAAGCGTCAAAGAGTCATTCGCAACCGCACTGTATATTCTTAAACGACGGGCCACCAGAAGCCAGTTCAACCAGGTTCCTCCCAATAGCCCCAGCCCCAGCCAGATCGCCTCAAAACCAGCCGCAAACGCATACCCTGGCAGGCCCAATAATAGCCACCCACTCATATCAGAAGCACCGGCGCTTAATGCCGCCGACCACGGCCCCAGTGAGCGTCCGCCAAGAAAATAGTCAGAGGAGTTCTGGGTTCTCTGCCAGGCAATATAACCAACCCCCAGCATGGCAATAAAATAGATCAGAAAGGTTATGGTTATTTGTATTTGGTTTTCCATGATGGCTAAACTCTTGGTATATATATCTTCAACGTTAGCCCACATTTATTTGTTCAATTCAATTGAAATACCTGCTGATTTAATTAGTTATTTATCAAATAAAGTCTGCCAAAAATATGACTCTTAGCCTTTCGATAATAAATTATTTTGATTTAAAGCTGCCCTTATATTGATCCAGTTAAGGTGCGCTATTATTCAAAAATGAACTTGTAATTTGTGGATACAGACATGGACAGTCAACGCATATCACCCCCCTCCTATAACCAGATAAAATTACCTGACCAAAAACCAGCAAGGTACGTTGGAATTGAATCAGGCAAGGACAGTAAAATATTGGATAGTCATGGGAAGCTGGTTTCCAAGTGGGGACGAAAGATTGAGAATTACCTTAAAATAGAGCGAATTAATCCAGAAAAATATGCTCGCAGTCAAAAAATGCATAAGTTCCAAGAATCCATGACCAGCAGACGGGTCAAACTTTTAACACAAGAAGTTCAAAATACATCGGATCATATTGATAGTATTTTGATGCTTCCTAACGAAATTCCAAATGACTGCGAATTTATCAGCCAGAAAAAATTCCAGAAGCTTGTTCAATCAGATGTTAAGAGATATCTCTCTTACGAAATCAAATCCTGCAACTCGGGAGAAAAGCTCCTTCAATTATACGAGGAAGTAAAGAGACTCGGCGATCACCATCGCCTGCCACCCAAAATAACAGACCCTCTAATTAAAAAAATTAATGCTCAAATGGCAATACTTGTTGAGAAAATGCCAAATCACCTCAGAAGCATTGATCCTTGTAAAGAAGATACTCCAACCCTTGAATTGACCAAGCAAAAGTGTGAAGTGGTAAAAGGTCTGTACAAGGCTGCCAAAACGATTGGTTATGACTTATGCAAAGAGCATAGAAAAGCACTAAGAGATACTATGATCGACATGTTTTCCGAAGATGTTGAAAAAGTAGCGACTTGGTGCAAAACAAGAAATAATCTGAAAGAGAATAAATATTTATCAGATCAAATTATAGAAGTAAGAAATTCAATAATATATCCATTCTTGGAAGAAGCTGATACAAAATATAACAAGTATGTTAATAAAGTCAAAAAAAGCACAGATATACAAATAAAAGATTTAGAAGAACAACGTGAAATAATACCCAAAATAATTACAAGACTTAATCAAAAACTAACAACTGCCTCTCAAATCATAAAAAATGAGGCGAAAGCAACGGCAGTTAATGAAAATTTATTAGAAGGCAAAAGAAAACCAACAAAAGCTACAATCCAAAAAATTGAAGAAAGAGAAGTTAATAAATTTAATGAATTTAAAAGTCTACAAAAAGAATATAAAAGCCTGTATGAAACATTGAATTCCAGACTGAAACAATTTGATTCCAGTGTCGAAATATATTTTAAAGACCAACAGAATCTGACACCAGAAGCCATCACACATCCTGAAGCATTCCTGACTGCTTATAGAGGAGTAGAATTAACCAAACCATGGGAAAGCCTACAAAGCCTGGATCCAACAAATACCAATTCTAATTTGGCTTTACAATCCTTCAATCATGCTTGCATTGATAGTCACTTTAAAGAACTTGTGTCTGAGGAACAGGGCTGGTTGCCTGAAAAGGAAATAAAAACACTCAAAAATCATGTTCAAGGATCAGTAATAGAAAACTCTGATCAGAAAGAAGCCTATGATCAATTGGTTGTTGCGCATACCGCCTGTGAGCTGGCCAGAAATGCATATCAAAAAGACACGAAGGATGAGACAAAAAATGCCAAGAGGTATCGTCGACAAGCCAAAATAGTGCAAGGCACTGTTACTTCGCAACAGCTTGACACAGCAAAACAACTGAGAATGTTGCATGCAAAGCCAGTAACCAATAAAACTGACCACATCGGTGTTGATGCCAAGCCCGACGCTGAAATGGATGAAAGCAATAATCACTCTTTGAGTAGCAGTTCTGCTGACTCAAGTAACAAAGCTCCAGCAGTAAGTGATGCTGAAGTACCTCAAGACAGTATTGACGCAAACATTACCTCAGGCCTGCATCAAGAATCAGCTACTGAAAAGCCACAGACCTTACAAGCCAAAAAAGTATTACCACCGATACCCAGTAACAGCAACACTACAGAGAACAGTGACGCTAAAATACAACCCAATGGAAATAAACTACCACCAATAGTACCTCCACGACCCGAAGAACAAACACCACCAGAACGCCCAAAACTACCAACATCAAATCGCCCAACCTGGCCGGCACCAAAACCACCATCTTCTGAAAACAGAACAAGTGGTGGAGTTAAAGGCCAAACCGATGGTAGTAAATCAGTACCGACACCACCACCGCCGCCGCCACTACCTTCTGGCAACACCACAAAAATCGGTGGTGCTAAAGGGCAAACTGATGGTAGCAAACCATTACCACCACCGCCGCCACCACTACCTTCTGGCAACAGCACAAAAAGTGGTGGAGCTAAAGACCAAACAGATGGTGGACATAAACCACCTCCTCCTCCGCGACAGCCAGCACCATCAGCCGGAAGTCAAACCACGCAAGCCAGTAGTGGAGTTAAAGGTCAAGATTCTGGAAGAGTTGCACTTTTAAACGAAATTCGCAATGAACAAAACTTACAAAAATTAAGAAAAGTGCCTGAAGCCAAAAAAAGCGATCGCTCCGCTGCAAACTCTAAAAAAAGCGAGGCCAAGGCACCAGATTCCTTTAACACAATCATAGAGGAATTTAAAAAAAAAATGAATCCTGATGGTGATGGTGATGCTAATGCTGATACTGATGACGACTGGAACTAAGACCACAAAGTTTGGCGCAAGAACATCTTACACAAGACTGCATTACCCGGGCACAGTTATCGAGAGGCAATCAAAAACAGCGTTAACAAAAAGAGGATTTTAAGCATATAGAAAAGAAGCCCCGTTGATTA
>NZ_JBLYNS010000024.1:0-44848 GCF_049310205.1 Endozoicomonas sp. ALC013
GCAGACTTCATTCCTATCTTGATTACGTGAGCCCTGTGGACTTTGAGCAACAGGAATTCAGTAAAGCGGCTTAATCAGGTGTCCATTTTTACTTGACCACTACAGTAATGCCTGGTTAGTCATTTAGCGGTTCTTGCGTGTTGCATGTTTGGTCATCAATTTTATCCGCTGCCATAGGGAAGCGGAGGGATCGGGAGTCAGCATAATCAGGATCGGGAAGACACATCCAGCAACGAGCCAGACAGGTACTTGTGAATAATGCTGGAGACCAGCGTCTGGTAGGGAATACCTTCACGCTGGGCACGGGACTGAATGGCCAGCAGGTCACGTTGGGAGATACGGATATTGATGCGCTTATCCTTTATAAAACTCTCGCTAGCAACACTCTCTAGTGCCGCTTTGCGTTCCGGGGTCAGGGTAGACTCATAATCCCCCGCTTCAAAGGCGTCCAGAAGTGCCTGTTCCTCTTGATCCAGCTTGTTTTTTTTCATGAATCACCTCCCAGGTAATCGCGGGTAAACTTTCGGCTCGGTATCAGGGTTTTCAAGAAAATCTCCTTTTCATTCTCTACATAAGGCACCAGCCAGACATAGCCCTGCACATTGACCACAAACACCCGCTGGTGAGGATAGTCCACCGTATTAGGGTGGGTGATATCATCAAGCAGGTCGCCGCTTTGGATATGAAAGATAATCTCTTCAAAGGATTTATCCCGCTGACTTATCAGCTGCTGATTCTTGTCAGGGTTCCAGTTAAAGCATTTCATAGGGTTAGTATAGTGAATGTGTGCATTTTGTCATCATATGGTTAGCAAGCCACGTTATCCAGTAAATCCAGTTCCACCTTTAGAATATCCTCAATTCAAGATTCAAGACCCTACCCGGGTTCTCCGACCCGAGTTTTCCGACCCCGGTTTTCTTATAACCCGATTACGCCAGATAATAGGGAAAAATCATGAAATCCCCCGAAGCCATTGGGCTCAATGGCTTCGGGGGATTTCATGATTTTTCCCTAGTTGCGGTCTCTTGCCTTAGAGTTGTTCGGGTTAATAATAGTACGTTTGTTTATTTTTACTTGAAAGGATAGCTTTTCGCAAAGACGCTACCGCCCGTGGGTTGTACCACAGCCTTTTATTGACTGTGGGGAGCAGGGTCCCAGATAGCTTTGTGTGAAATTTTCGATAATTCTTGGATAGTACGATTGTACATTTACAGGTGATATGCGTGATTTCCGTTGCACTTGATTTTGATATAACTGCTCGTAATAATCTTGTAAAATTTTTGCCAGATATATTTCCGTACCCCTGACATTGAAAGTTTTCCAGATATGAAAAAAATAGCTACCGTTGCCGTCGCTCTTGCTCTGGCTGGTTGCGCAACGCAGACACCGCATGTGGCAGTTAAAGAAGCACCTGTAAGTCAGGAGCAACAGATTGCGGCTCAAAAAAAGGCGACAGAATTGGCCCAAAGGCAGGCGCTCTCTCTTAAGCGAAAAATCGCCATTGGCAGGATGACTAACGAAACCAATTATGGCCGTTCGCTGTTGCGTGATGATCATATGGACCCTTTGGGCAAACAGTTGAGTGATATGCTCTCAACCCGTTTGATTAATTCCGGTAATTTTGTGGTTTTTGAGCGTCCGGACCTTTCACGTATAGAACAAGAGAGACAGATGTTCGGTGCGGGTGGTGAGCTGGTGGGTGTGGATACGCTGGTTGTTGGTTCCCTGACAGAGTTTGGCCGGAATGTCACCGGAGAAAGCGGGTTTCTCAGTAGTACCAAAACCCAGTTAGCCCATGCAAAAGTTGAATTGCGACTGGTGGATGTGAACACCGGGCAGGCTTTCTTCTCTGCCTCGGGGGCTGGTGAAGCAACGCTGGAAAGTGCATCAGTTGCCGGTTTTGGCTCCCGTGCTGCTTACGACGGTACATTAACTGATAAAGCGATTGCCGCAGCCATTAGCGAAGTGATCGATGACATGATCCAGAAAATGATGGAGCGACCCTGGAAGACCTATATCCTCGATGTTGTTGATGGACAGATTTTCATCAGTGGTGGTCAGAGTCAGGGACTTTCTGCAGGAAAGCAGCTGCGTGTGATGACTGCCGGGAAAAAGATTAAATCCAAACAAACTGGCTTTACTGTCACCCTACCGGGTGCTGAGGTAGCCAGAGTTGAAGTGATATCAACGTTTGGTGATAACGAAAATAATGAAGGCAGTGTCGTGCGAGTGATCAGCGGATCATTAGACGGCCACAGTCTGGATAAACTGGAAATTGTTGAATAAATGGGGCTGTTCAGAATGTTTAAGTTTTCTACATTATTTGCTGTTTTCATGTCCTTTGTTGTCCTTACGGGGTGTGTTAATACGCCGACAGAAAATGTTCAGGCGTTGGATGACCGGCCGTTCATTATGTTTACTGATGCCAGACAGGGTGATTTGGTAATACTGGATGGAATTCAAATGGGAGCTGCGGCTCAATTCTCTGCTGGAAAATCAGGGTTGCGTATTGAGGCTGGAACCCATTTTCTGGAAATACAACGGTCAGGTAAGACGGTTCTAAGTGAGAAGTTCTACGTGGCTGAAGGCGTCAGTAAGACATTTGCGATCGGTGGCTATTAAATGTTGAACGTAAAAAAACTAATCACGGTGGCGGTAGTTTCCGGTTCTCTGTTCCTGGCTGGGTGTCAGACCAATCAGGGGTTGTATCATTGGGGTGAGTACGAATCCGGGCTTTATGGTTATTACAAAGACCCTGCTGAGCTGGCGGTGTTGTCTGAGCAATTGCTGCAGGCGATAGAAGAGGCTAATGGTCGTGTAGCACCGGGTATGTATGCGGAGTATGGAACCCTGATGTTGCAACAGGGTAAAACCGATGAAGCTGTTATTTACTACACCAGAGAGAGGGATCTCTGGCCTGAAAGTCGCCATCTTATGGATGCCATGATTAATAACCTGACGAGTAAGCCAAAGGCTGACGGCCAGAAGGACAGTTAACAATGATTACCAATGTGAAAAAATGGCTGACTATACTGGGTGTCAGCTTGTTAGCTGGCTGTGCTGTCCAGGCCCCAAAGGTTGATTTCAGTGCTTTTCAGCAGGCGAACCCCAGCTCATTACTGGTTGTACCGGTTGTTAATGAGTCTGTTGACGTTGATGCGCCAAATTACTTCCTGTCCACCATTTCTGTGCCATTAGCCGAGAAAGGGTACTATGTTTTTCCGGTGAATACGGTAAAGACGGTTCTGGAAGGTGAAGGGCTTTACGATGCCGATCTGGTTCACTCGGCCGACCCGGTTCAACTGGGTAATATGTTTGGTGCTGACGCCATTTTGTATGTGACCATTAATAAGTGGGATGCACAGTATATTGTTTTGAGCACAACCGTGACGGTCAGCTTTACCTACCGTATTGTCAGTGGTAAGACCGGTGAGGAATTATGGACTGCCAATAAAACCATGCAGTACACACCGCAACAGAATAACTCTTCTGGTAATCCTCTGGCTGATTTGGTGGTGATGGCTGTTTCTGCTGCAATTACCAGGGCTGCTCCTAATTATTTGCCTTTGACACAGCAGGCTAATTATCAGGTTCTGTATCTGGATCCGACGAAATTACCAAACGGTCCTTACCTGAAGCCCAAGTCCTGAGTTATTGGGCAGCTTCTGTTAACCGAGTTTTATAATGTTAAGAAATAGCCCCTCTCATTTCTGGATGATTGGGGTTTTTTTAATCATTTTTACGAGGTTGAAGAGGCTATGGTACCCCTTGCGTATCCTGTAACAATTTCGAGAATAGATCCTGAGGGTATTTGTTAAAAGTCATGGTTTGAACAACGGCATAGCTCAAGGTTTGCTGGTTGTTTTGACAGGCATTATGCAGTCTGGAAAGCATCGCCTGATCAATTTCCTGAAGATAGTTTTTCTTATGTTTTAGTTGGTAGCACTGTGTTGCGGGGCTATTTTTCGGATCTGTGTGAGAGATATCAAGCAGGTGACTTTTATAAAGTAAGCTGGTTACCTTTTTTGCATCTGTTTCAGAGATTTGTCCTTTGCTGGTTTTTGCCAGAATGGCAGGGAAATCTTTTCTTGGCAAAGGAGAAAGTGTGGCTGCCAAGGTCAATGCTTTAGTGAGTGTGTTTTTTTCAATTTGTGGCCATTGTAGTTTTTTCAGAATCTGAAGATAGGTTTCTGCGAGTTTTTCTTTGTCAGGCTGAGGTTGTGTAGGTGGCTGTAACTGTGTTTGTTGAGTTGGAGTGACTCTATTAGCAGCAGTAGCAAGGCTTGCTTGCCAGCACTTCCTCTTCTCATGCAGGCTGATTTCTATGGAGTCAATATCCTTGAGGAAATCGGTAAATGAGGTGAATCCAAAGGCTTTTTCATTGAAGGCGCTGTCAATTGAGATCAGACGGGTTTTCAAAACGGAGCAGTCAGCTGCGCCATCAAAAGTTTTGAGAGTACGCAAGGTAAGATCAATGGCTTTTTTCAGTTCTTCAGAACGGGTATCAGCATCCAGGCTTTCTGGTGTGTCTGTGAAAATATAGCGGGTGCAGGATGTTTTTACCGACTCACTGAGAGGAGAGCGAGGGCCTACTCCAATAACTTCTTTGCCCATCTCCCTTAATCTTCGGAACAACGGTGAGAAGTCAGAGTCACCGGTGGCCAGGACAAACCATTCTACATCCGTAAGCCGCAGGGCGCTTTCCATTACATCAACGGTTAACTGAATATCCGATGAGTTTTTTCCGGCAACGGGATGATAGTTGTGCATCAGCTCAAAGCCCTGACGATTCAGGTCTGCCTGAAAACCCTGAATGTTAGGAGTGTTCCAGTTACCATAGGCCTTCCGGACAATTAGCTGGCCAGTCGAGCTGAGCTCTGTAACCAGCTTTTCGGGGCCTTTTTCCTTAAGCCAGTGGGTAAGGTTTTCTACATCAATAAATGCGGCGATTTTTGAACGGCTCATGTTGAGCTGTCATCCTTGTTGAATATTGGTGTTATTGAGTTGGAGTGAAGTATATGTCTGGAGTTGTTTGGATGGCTAGTAATCTGACCTAATGTTTCTTTTCCCTGTCTTTCAATATCTGCTCAATATTTGGATCTATACGATTCATGTCTTCCAGCTCAGTACCTTCAAAAAGTGATTGTGGTGAAATTCTCAATGTGTTGCAGATCTGCCAGATCGTTCCAAGGGTTGGATTCCCTTCATTGAGAATTTTGAACAGCTGTTGAGGAGTTATGAGTAGCAGTCTGGCTAGTTCTGACTGAGTCATAAATGAGTCGGGTCTTTCTGTTGAGGGTGTTTTTTTTAATGCTGAAATGAGGTTGCTACGAACGGTTTTGATGAACCTGCTCTTGCCTGGCTGGTCAATATTCATAACGAGTCTATACTTTCAGCATAAAAGCTGAAAGTTGTGCTTATTATAAGGTATTAGGTCTGTTTACCTAAAATTTACACTTTAGATACAGTTAATATTTAACTTGCTGTTTTTATTGATAAAAAAATTATCTGTATGGGATATTAGCCCATAATAACACCTGCTTGATTTTAAAGTCAAACTTCTGTTTTGAGAAAAGGCAGTTGAGATGATTAAAAAAATTGTGAAATCTGAAAAATAGGATAACAAAATTAAAAAATAGGAGTCTGCGTTGCTATCAGATGAAGAAGTGCTGTTGTATTGCAAGTCGAGAGGTGTGACTGAATCCGGGTTGGCGATGGTAGCGCTTATTCTGTCTTCCGATCCTGCCCGAACTGTTAAAAGCAACGCATACACCACATCTGGACGATTTGTAAGCCATAAGAATGGAATGATCATCCAGTTTGAGAGTCTTCACGTTGAGCTGTCGTATTTGCTGTTGGCTGAAATTAATCCTGACATCACTCTTTTCAGGTGCCAGCCTCGTAAATTTAAAATCAAGGCTCCTGATAAAAATGGAGTGTTGAGATCAATTGACTACACCCCCGATTTTTTTGTGATCAGTAAAGACTTTATTGGTTTCATTCAGTGCAAGGACTCTGATGAAACAATTATTAAGCTTAGTCAAAAGCATCCAGGACGTTATCAGCTGGAAGATGGCGACTGGATGTATCCTGCCATTGATGAAGTTCTTGAAGGCACTGGTCTTGGTCATAAGTTCTTCATCAGGAACCGTGAGAAAACTATTAGAATTGATAACGCCTGTCATGTTGCTGATTTTATGAGAGGAAGATCATCAGCGGTTGATGAGGAACGACAGGAAGCTGTGCTTAAAACTGTTCGTGAACAGCAAGTGATCTCGGTATCAGATCTTCTGGGTTATCACGATTCAGTTAAGGTTGATGACATTTTATGGATGGTTGGGCAGGGACGATTGCTTGCAGATTTGGATAACGAGCGTTTATCAAGGCCTGCTAAGTGCCATTTGTTTGCTTCTGATGAGGTGAAAAGAAGTTTCATTAACAAGCAAAGGTCGATGGTTGCTTCTGACCTGTTGTTTTCGAATGTCCATGAAATAAAAGTTGGTAACCAATACCGTCATGGTGATAGCTATTGGAGGGTGCTGTCTCTTGATGCCCCCAGCAACTCTGTCATGGTTGAAGTGATTACTGGTAATGATCAGCCTCGTATTGACCACTATTCATATAGCAATTTTACCCTTCAGGTGAAGACCGGAGCCCTGCGCCAGGTGTACGTAATTACCATAGGCGCTATAAAAAGGCACAGATAAGGTTCGGTTGTGGTTATTACGGCCTGTTGGATGATGATGCTGGCAAGGGTAATCGATCGAAGAGGTTTTCTGAGCAGACTGAGGAGCTAATTGAAAAGTATATTGAGACCGAATTCAAAACGCCCACGGTTAAAAATATTAGTGATGTCCATGCGAGCTTTGATGCTGAGTGTGCGGAATTAGGTATTGGTACTGTTTGTCTGGAAACATTCAGGCAGAGAATTCTTGCTCATCAATCGCATAAATTAGCACTGCCTCGTCATGGTTCAAAAGCTGCTAATAATTTGCGGCCGGGTCTGGATCCCTCAATTGATACTTCTGATCCTCATGGTGAGCGGGCATATCAGAGAGCGCATACTGATCATACGTTGATTGACCTGTCTACTTTGAGAGTTCTGAGTGCTGAAGAGGCTAGAGAGCATATCAAAGCAAAGAAAAAAAATGTGAATCGAATCTGGCTTTCATTGATGATTGATGCCTATAGCCGCGCACCACTTGGAGTTTATTTGTCTTTTGATAACCCGTCACGAGCCAGTTTGATGATGGTGGTTAGAGATTGTGTACGACGTAACGGGCGGCTCCCTGAAGAGCTGGTAGTGGATGGTGGGGCTGAGTTTAAAAGTGTGTACTTCCAGAAACTTTGTGCCCGATATGGTGTCACGATCATAGATCGCACAGGTAAGGCGAAAGTCGGTTCGTTGATTGAGCGGATGTTCGGCACTCTTAATACCTCCTTTTTTTATAAAATGGAGGGCAATACACAGAATACCAGAAATATTCGCCAGATGAGCAAAGAGGTTAATCCTTACCGGTTGGCACTTTGGAATATCAAGAGGCTTAAAGAAGCGCTCGAGAGTTTTCTTTTTCAGCTCTATATAAACCAAACTCATAGTGCCATGGGGATTTCTCCAGCCACGGCTCTAAGTGAGAGTATTGAAAAACATGGCGTCAGAGATGTCAGGAATATTGAATACAGTGAGGAATTCCTGGCATTGACACTCATTGAAGACAGTCAGCTGATGCGAAAAATTCTGGTTAGCAGAGGGGTGAAATTTAATAACAAGCTCTTTTCGCATAAGAAGCTTAATGATCCCAAGTGGGTTGGGAAGAGTGTCCCGATCCGTTATGACCCAATGGATAATAGCTATATCGCAGTCTGTTTGGGGGGGGAGTGGATTCTTGCCTGTCGCCGTGAGCAGGAAGATAAATATCACGATGTTTTTTCTCGTGAAGAGATCAGTGCTGCACGTTTTTTTCAGACGAAATCGGCAAATGATGTCGTGGAAAGCCATCAGGCAGCCCAGTCCCTTGTGAATAGCAAGGAAGCTCAGCTGAAGGGGGAGATTGAGCGTGAAGCTGAGGTTGTTGTTCAGACTGAATTAAAACCCTCAAAAGGGTTGTTCAATAAGAAGATGGATCCATCAAGCCATAAACCGGAGAAATTCTAATGGCAAAGAAAGCTGCCTTATCACCTAAGTGTGCTGTCCCTGAAAGTATTCTTGCCAGCGATTCGAAGAGCAGGAAAAGCTACTTCAAAACGGAGGGTATTGTCACTCATCCGCGTTTGACGGAGGTGTCAGAAGCGTTGGACCTGGCTTTGGCGTCTGACGCAAATCAGATCATCCTTATCCCAGGTGCTACCGGGGTCGGTAAATCAATGGTGCATCACAGGAAGTATGAAAAGCTGGAAGCTCATTATGCAACGACCCTGGAGGAGAATTGCCCGGAAATACCGGTATTGTATGAAGAGGTGAGAAGTCCTCGCAGTAAGAAGTTCGAGTGGGGCGCTCTTGCCAGATCGATTCTGATTCAGTGTGTCGATATTGGTATGACCAGACGGAATTTGATGCTGAGTGACAGCTCAAGATTTCCCATTAAAGAAATGCAGAAAGTACTTGCCCGTAAAAACTCGGAGCAGGAGTTGATGAGCGCGATGGAGGAGGCGATTGAGTCTCGCCAGGTGCGCTATTTGTTTGTAGATGAGGCGCACCATTTTCTCATGAGTTGTAGGGATGAGTACCTCATGAATCTCTATATGGAAACCCTGAAGTCCATCTCCAACAAGGGGGAGCTCAAGCTGGTTATGGATGGGAATTATGAATTATTGAGGTTTCTGGAAGGAAGTGGGTAGCTGGCCAGACGAACCAAAGTCATTAATTTCTCACCTTACCTTGCCAGTTCAAGTGGCGATATTGAAGCTTTTGAAGAAGCATTCCTTTCTTTGTTTGCTTTTTATCCGGCGAAATTATCCGACGGTGTTATGGGTAGGCTGGAAGATCTGTTTGTTGGTTCCTGTGGTTGCGTGGGCATATTGAAACAGTGGATGGAGAGAGCGCTCAACCGTGCGCTTAACGACAATAGAGATTATGTCAGCTGGAAAGATTTTGAAGTAGAGCGCTTGGAGCCAATAGCGCTTAAGCGCATTGCCAAAGATATCAGGGCGGGTGAGGCCTTGATTAATTCGGTAAGTATGGATGAGGTCTGGAGTATTCTGATGGGGGAGCCTGAAAAAGAATCGAAATCTGGCTCGACAAAGCCTGGTGAGCGCAAGCCTGGCAGGGATAAGGTAGCGTAAGGAGGTACGTACTTCATGAAGGTTTCGAGTAGTCGTTTAATTCCAGTCAAAGGGATTTCACCAGGAGCGCTTATGGTAGAGGCGCTGAGTAGTCTGATAAACCGGATTTCCTTGAAGAACTTCTGTAGTCCAAGGTTTTTCATCGACTATGTGGTAAATCCTGAAGCTGGTTTTGGGGCTGCCCGAAATTCGTTATTTTCCAAAGATGGGCTTTCGGTGCTGAATAGTTATCGGAATCATGCCAAAAAGTACGGTGAGGCTCTGTCGAGACTAACTGGTATGAAAGGTCTGGAACAACATACGATGATGCCGTTCAGGGGGCTGTTTGATTCAATGGGTAAAGGAGTTATCCGGCAGGAAAAACATTGGTGCCCTGAGTGTTATCTGGATGCTATGCGACAATCAACGCCTGTTTATGATCCGCTGGTTTTTTCCCTTATGGAAGTGAAAAGCTGTCCTGTTCATCAGTTGAGGCTCGTAAGTAAATGCCCGGATTGTGGTGCCACCCAGCAGGCGCTTCCTTCATCAAGAAGGGTTGGCTGGTGTACTCAGTGCGGTGGTTTTCTCGGTTATATGGGAGGTGAGGCCAGAGAGGTGACTTCCAGGGAACAATATTTTTATGACCTTTTTGAGTGCCGTCATCAATTGTTGGAGATTGATGTCAGTCAGGAATTTAAGAATGGGGTGATGATGGTTGTCAATCGTTCCGGTTGCGGTGCTGTGACAAAGTTGACCGAAGCCGTTTGCTTCTCTGATAGAACGATTTCGCAATGGGTGTCTGGTCGTTATCGACCAACGCTTACCAGCTTTCTTGATTTTTGCCTGGCAGTGAATGTTTTGCCGTCACAGTTATTGGTGAATCACCAGGATATTGCACCGAAGCTGACAGAGGCCAGATTAACTGTTCGAAAAGTGTTTAACTCGTCACTGGAGATGGAGGAGATTGAAAAACGACTGCAGACCTATGCTTTATCAGAAAAAATTACTCCATTGCCGGAAATTGCCAGCAAGCTGAAGGCGGGTGTTAGTTTTCTTTCTTATCACTTTCCTGAATTGACTCGTGCTGTGGTGCAAAAAAATCAAAGTTTGCGAAAGGTGGTGAGTGATAACCGATACCATCAATTTACTGACCAGATATCGAAGATCATTGTAGATCTCGAGAAGGAAGGAGTTGTGCCCAGTTATAACAAAGTCAGGTGTCGTATGGTTGAGTATCATGGATTTCGGTACAAAGATTTCACTCGATTATGGGGGCGGGCCATGAAGGAGTGGCAGGCCAGCTAAGACTCATATCTCGTCACTGAACGTTTCTATTCTACCTCCCGATTTTAAAAAAAATCTCATTAAGCGCTCAGATTAGAGTGCTTTTTTTGTGTGCCCAAAATTTACTCAAGTGCTTGGATGAAATTAATAATGAAAAATCCAACATAAATATCGCGAAAGTTCCCAGTATAAAGTTTCGGAAAGTGCAGAAAACAGAAGATGAAAGTTCAAACTCACAAGCATAAAGTTGCCGAAAGTTCAAAGAATCAAGAAGTAGATTTGGTGGTTACCACCATAAAGACGAAAGATGGGGGGGTTATGCTAAAAGTCACATACTGGTGTCCGTGATCACAAAAAGTGTCCGCCTGTTTTTCAAAATAGTGTCCGGAATGCCCTGTGAGTCAGGCATTCTAACACCATTTTTTTCATAAATAGTGTCCGCTTCCTCTATTTTTGTCAGGGTATATGTCCGGAAAGTTTTCGATAAACGTGTCTGATAATATTTCAACAAAGGTGTCCGGTTTTTATCAATGACAGACGTTAAGCATATTTCATTCTGTGGTAATTCTTTTATTTGATGTAATATCAATATGTTATAGTGTGTGGTTGTGAGGTTTTCCTGAATATTGTTGCGGCCTTGCGGTAATCTGGCAGTAAATATCATTAGGAATACTCATTTCCAGGGAATGATTTATATTCAGGCTAAAGACTGATGAGCCATAAAAACGCAGATACCGTTGTTGTCCTGGATTTTGAGACAACCGGATTGTCGCCCAATATGGGTGACAGAGCCATAGAGATCGGTGCAGTTTTGATCGAACATGGCAGGATAACTGACCGTTTTCAGCAGCTAATGAACCCGGGTTTTCTGATTAATGGCTTTATTTCCAGTTATACCGGTATATCCAATGCCATGTTGAAATCCGCGCCGGATTGTTTATCGGTGACCCGGGAGTTTGCCAGCTTTGTGGGTAAACATAACCTGGTGGCTCATACGCATCGTTTGACAAAAAGTTTCTGGATAATGAGATGGTGCTGGCAGGCTCTGCATATTCCGGTGCCTTTGCCTGCTCAATGCTGGCAGCGCGGAGACTATACCAGAACGCTCCCGACCATAAACTGGGAACATTGGTGCGATATAAGCGACTACCGACTGATGGTGTTTTTCACCGGGCACTGGCCGATGCGGAAATGACCGCCCATCTATGGTTACGTATGCTAGAAGACCTGGGGGAGCAATATCAACTTTTTGACGTACCGTTTAACCTGATGCAGAAACTGGGGCGTACGGCAAAAGGTTCGGTGCATACGTTTCTGCAAAAGCAGGTTCGGGCAGAGCCTGCCTGAGTGCGCTATCCCGGTTCCTGACCCTGGTATTCATTGATGACCTGCTGAAACCAGCTATCAATCACTCCCCTGGCTTCATTTGAGGCAGTTTTGTTACAGGGGCCAGCAACCTGCTCAATTCTTAAAGGCCGACCATTATTCATGGTAATACTGATAGTGAGGCATTCAGGCGCTTCCATATGATAGATATAGTGAGTGCCTGCTTGTACATTTCGGACATAAGAGCCGACGCAGTGTTTCATTTTTATGCCTTCTTCCCGTAGTGCTTCAAAAGTCAGAATCGGTTTAATCCATTCAGTACCCGGGTGTGGTGGTAACGGAAACGGGAGCGGATTATCCTGTTCATCGAGAAGGATAAACCTCTGGTCGATGCCATGACGGTTACGTCTTGCCATTTCCCGATCATGGATTCGATTAAGCTCTGCCTCAGAGTTGCAGTTGGCCAATTCTCTATTCAGGGCAAGATCCATGCGCAGGCAATCCTGAATGATATTTATCAATCGAGCCCTTGCCCAGCGGCAGCCCATGCTTGCCAATAGTTCAAGCAGGCGTGAGTGAATCAGCTCCGGCATGGCGATCATCACATCAATATGCTCCTGCCGGATAACTGGCAGATGTCGTAGTTTAACCAGGTAGGCTGGCGTTGTGATAATAGACAGAAGTTTACTGGCGAAATATCGCTGGATGGATTCAATCTGAATTTTTTTCACCAGACGGTTCAGGGATTTGCTATTTGACATGCCCATGGCGGCAAGAATCTGATGCTGCTTCATGGCCAGCATTTTTCGGGCCGTGGACTCGTCAAGCTTATGGTTGATACAGAAATCAACCCAGTACCACAGAAGCACCGGGTTGCTGAAAAACAGATCCCGAGCTTCCTGCCATTGGGCTACCAGTTTCAGCACAAAAAATTTATGGGCACCAAAAAAATCAATGTTGCGCTGGACTTCTTCGGGGATGGTATTCAGCCAGTACTGAATATCCTCACAGTGCGCCATGGAAGAGAGGTCAAAAGCGATGGAGCTATGAAATTCCGGCTGTTCCACCTCATGATCAATAATGGAAACCCAGTCCAGCTTTTTCTGCCAGCCACCCACCACTATTTTGCAGGGATAATTCAGGTAAGGTAAACAGTCGATGGTAAGGCTGTGATGGGAGTCGCACCAGGTGAATTCTTTTTCTTCAGGGAGTGAAAGGGCGGTATTTTGCATAGACGCGTTATAGTCCTTTTAAGTGCTTTTCCATTGAGTTCATGGACTCTCTATAAATCATATCTTCCAGAAGATTTTAGGTATTCTACTCTATAATGTCTGACGGCTAAGTCGTAATCAGATATCGTTATATGCTGTCTGAGCGTGATTAAGCTTGAGAGCAAATGGTAAAGTTGTTGCCTTCTATGAATTGATCCCATTTTTTCTGATAGATTCTAGGCTTCATCAGAAACGCCTCATCAGTATGGACCTCCTTTTCAGATACTCCAATCCCGTGTCCAGTGGAAATACCTCCATGCTCTGTAAGGATACATCGGTTGTGGAATACATCC
This sequence comes from Endozoicomonas sp. ALC013, assembly GCF_049310205.1. Taxonomy (NCBI): domain Bacteria; kingdom Pseudomonadati; phylum Pseudomonadota; class Gammaproteobacteria; order Oceanospirillales; family Endozoicomonadaceae; genus Endozoicomonas; species Endozoicomonas sp. ALC013. The sequence goes on from NZ_JBLYNS010000024.1 coordinate 13,436, forward strand.
CCATTTGGAGTTTCTTCCAGCTCATAGACCTTCACATCAAGAGACATGCCAGTCTCAATGCCCTCAAGAATCGCCTTCTTTACGAAAGAGGCGTTTGGAGATTTGGTATGTTGCTTATAAAAAAGTTGAACGTACGGAAGCCTGCTGCTGACTCTATGAATAGACATGTTGTTTATTAAGTAGGTGACAAGGTCGGTTGCTTCATCAGTCCAACCATAAGGATCAATAATTACTACTTGTTTTGTCGATAGCCTAAGCATGTTATAAACGGCTTCAGAAAATCCTTTTTTTGTTCTGATGATATCTTTCTGAACTTCATGGTTCCAGGGGCTGTCAGCGTCGTACATACTATCTGGTGTCAAGCTGTGGTCAACGCCAAGTGATTGTTTAGAAAGAATAATGTTGAAGGGAATTCGGCTGTTTTCTATTAATACCTGATGCTCCCATTCATCGTCATTGATTGCGGTATTCTCTCTAACTACCAATGTCTCTAACAGTTTTTCAACCATTACGACATAGCGTTGACTTTGTAAAGACTGGCTATCTGCGGGGCCATTTCTCAAAAAATAGCTTCGAAGTTTACTCGAACGGGTCTTTGGAAAGCAGCTGACAACTCTGGGGCTTCCCAAGCCATATTCTCTCAGAAACTCTGTGTAATCTCGCTTGGTTAATGCCCAATAAGAGAGTAGAGATGGGGCAATAGCATATTCATGAAGCATTACATCAACTCCTCTCTACGTTCAGCAAAGAACCCCTGAGGCCAGCGGTCAATAAATTCCCCATCCTCATCAATGCGTATGTGCTTAACTTTAACGCCATTTTCTGAGGGATCCAGATAAATAACCGATACATCATTCGGGTTAACACGCTGGTACTCTAATGGAAGCTCCTGTTCTGATGTCTCTCTTATTCGTCGTAACAACCTCAAAATAAGGTGCTCACTATGCGTCTCAACGAGAAATGAATGCTTGTGCCTGTTGGAGAGAAAAACATCGGCGAGTTGGACCTGGAACCTCGGGTGAATATGTAACTCAGGTTGCTCAACGCTGACTAAACCAATATGGTCATGATTGGCAGCAACAACGATTGGAAGAACCTGGGATATACCGGTACCAAGCTGATTTGCTGAGAGCAAAATATCAGAACGCAACTCCTTGAAGAAGATGCTGCGTTTGTTAAGCAGTTCAGAAAATTGACTATTACTATCCAGTCCTGCTGCTTCAGCAATGGACTGATTCATCACCTCATAGCCAGTATCCAGCTTATCCGGAGAGGCAAACCAGTTGCTGGTCTCACGAAGTAGTCTTGCCGCTTCCTTATTACTGTCAGGGTTTTTATAGAGCAAATCCCATGCAGCTGCTCCGTCCACCCAATCAGTTTGTTCTGGATGGGGATTAGGCACGTAGTCATTGTCTGGCACCAAACGAAGAGGTCCAATTTGTATACTCTTTTCAAGGTATTCCAGAAGCTTGTCCAGGGGCAGGACGAATGCTTGGCTTAAGACCTGCCGAATAACCAGAAAATTAAAGTGCTCTTCAATATCATCAATATCCTGCCCATTAAGGTTGGTGAGCATCGGGTAACCCATGTAGGGGATAGCCCCATTTCTGCAGGCCACACTAATCGGACCAATACGACTCGGAACATGAAGACCTTCATCCTCTTCATCTGCTTTTGTTGTTTTTGCAAACTGAGAGGGGTTGAGACTATCTAAGACATATTCAAACTCAGTATGATACTGGTCAGCCTCAAGTGGCTCCCTTTCATCCTCTTCACCGTATTCTGATTCGAGCCAGTCATCTGTGTTGTAGGGGATAAGCAATGGGTGAAGTGTGTTCAGAGCCTGAATCGCAGTGTTCTTTTGGTCTTCAGATGAAGAAATGCAGCCAATATAAGCATCATTTATCCATACTCGGTAAAACTTGACAAACGCTTTCTGATAACGCTGTGACCAGGCTATTTCAAACTCAACGGCACCAGTATCTATACTGCCTCCGAAGTCTTCCATTAACAGATATGAACTCTGAATATGGTTGGACATATCAAAAACATCAGCACCGTAGTGTACAAAAGGTGTTTTACCAGGTTCAAAGTCAAGCTTTATTTTGATGTTTTTCTTCAGATCCTGACCGTGAACCAATGCTCGGAATCCACCAATGGTTTTGCTGCCCAACGCATCCAGCTTCTGTGGGTCACAATGTCCCTTTGCCAGAATTTGCTGTACATAGGCCAGTGCCATCAGGATGGAGCTTTTGCCAACGCTATTAGGTCCAAAAAGCAAGGTCACCGGAGCTAGATGAATAGTCTGGGTCTCTTTGAAAGAGCGAAAGTTTGTCAGTGCTATCTTTGTCAGTTTCATTGCTGATTTTCCTATTCTGATCCAACCACTTCCAGGTCCGCCATTGTGGTTTTCTTAATATACAGTGCTGTACTGCCCAAGAGCTTAAGGCCCTCCTCGGTAATCGATCTCCGGCTTAACCCCGGCTGCACAATGACCACATGGAATTTTAAAGATGTTGTTCTGGCACGGTCGCGAATGGCTGCCAGATCACGAATTTCTCCTTTGAGGAACCGGGAGTACTGCGGTTGCCAGTGCGCCTCACGCTTTTTTATATGATGATATAGAGATTGCAGGTTGAGATGCTTCCAGCGAATACAACGTTGTGCCTGCCCGCAAACCTCGTAAAGATCTTTGAGTCTCGCACCAGGATCATTGGCACTTGAGTATTTTGCATGAATCAGAGTCAAAAGAATTTCGTTATCCAGTGCTTTCAATGCCACCAGATCGGCCGACTCCCCCGAGCCATCGTCATTTATAATAACATCGTAGTCTGAAAGGATATGATCAAAGTAACGCCATTGAATTGAGTCCCTTTTTCTCTGCTTACCCATGGACTCTTTACGGATATCTGTTCCATCCCAGTCCATGGTCGAGATATTTTCTGCTGAATATAGGCCAGCATTTTCACCTACATGTACGATACGATCATTATAGGAAAATGCACTGTCGGTGTAATAAATCATGATGGGGTCGGACATCATGAAATCTGATAGCGGCTCAGATACAGAACTCCCTTTTTTGATGGAAATTCCGTCACCTTCGACCAGTTGATAGTCAAAACCACGGGAGTTAATGTTTTCATCAATCACCAGTTTATAGACCGAACGCTTCTCCTCGCTGGAGAAAACCAATCGAACGCTGCCGTCTGCTTCCTTGCCGTCAGTTTCCAGATCTATCATATAAAAGGGGGCGGAATGATCGGCAAAGAAAAACTCAATTTTATCTTCGTATGTAGTTAACAGTTGTTCGCCCCATTGAGCAGATATCGGGTGGCCGGAGTATGGAGCCTTAAGTGCTTCAGGTCTCAGAAAGTGCCGGGTGATATTCTGTTCGTCAGTGTGTTCAGCAATGATTTTGTCCCAGACATCTTTTACCCATCTACACCAGTCGGCAATGGAGCCACCTTTCTGTGGTGACCAGACTTTGCCTTTGCGCTGAGAGCATCCCCAGATAACCCGGTTACCGTTTTCATAACCCAAAGCTGCAATATTACTCAAACTGGATTGCGAGGCTTCGATTAATGAAAGACCATCGGTGACGTTGGAGCCGAAGTATTGAGTAAAACTGATTGAGCCAATTTGGGCCGCGCCCAGGTTTCTGGCCAATGGGTATTCGATACCATTGAAGACGTTGAAAATTTGTTCACCATTTACGAGTCGACAATGGCCTTCACACAGCGACTCTGCCATTTTTTCAACCCTAAACAGCTTATAATCATTGGAAAATACAAATAGTGCCTGTCGATCTTGATCCCAGTGGGCAATCAGAAGTTTATAATTAGTGTCTTTTAACTCTTTGAAAGAGCCCCACTTGACCGGCGCTGCCTGTATGGCAAGAATCACCAGCAGCTTCTTCTCCTCGGAAATGGCATGCCAGTACTGCTCAAGTTTGGGCAGGTGTTCTGTAAACAGCTCAGGCTTCCATTGTTCACAGTGGGTATGAAAGAACATAGAGGTAAAGGAGGGCTCCAGGTTCCACAGGGAAATCTGGTTATGAAGATCTCCTTTATGCTTCAGTGATTCAACAACTTCTTGCAGTATCACTTCCCGTTCAATTCGTCTTTCCGATAAGCGGCGCAGTACACTATCCCAGTCAGCGCCTATGGCATAAAGGTTTTGAAGGTCACCCTCCACGGCCGGATCGGCAACATTCATAACCACACTGGCATGACGAATTGACTGATTATGGCTGGTACGAGTAAATCGGCCAATAAACTGCAGTGTGATTGCAAGGCTTTTATGATGATCGTGCAGAGCAGCAATTTTCAGGTTAGGCAGGTCATAACCTTCACCAAGCATATCCACACAGATCACAATTCGGGCATGGCGAGATAGCAGATTGTCGAGCCGTTTGGAGACCTCTGTTTTTCCATAGTCAGAGTGGATAACGATGGGGTTAAACTCAGGAGCTATCTCCTGGTATAGAGCCTGTAATGACTCCGCTCTTGCTTTTTTGGCAGTGCGAGCCATCATCAGGTGATCAAGGTTCTGGCTGATATCTTCCCGTAACCGATTAACGGCGATTTCTGCGATTTTCCTGTCGATACGTTCTTCGTAATACTCTTCAACAGGGATAAGTTCTACATGGGTAAAGTAGCCAGCACGTTGGGCTTCTCCCATGGTGTAACTATAAATAATTCGCCCGCCCAGGGCTTGCCTGTCATTCCGAAAAGGGGTGGCCGTGAACTGAATAACCCGCTTACCGTCAAAACGGTCACGGATATCCCGCCAGGATTTTGCAGAAATATGGTGGGCTTCATCGACAAAAAGGTGAGAACACCGCTGGCAGAGCTGGTCAACGGCATCCGGATCACTGGCTGAGAAAACATTGGGAAGCGCAATAATTACATTGGCACTGTCTGCCAGTTGGTGGGCATGTTCAATGCTCCTTATGCCTGATTCTATAATCGCAACAGAAGGTAGCTGAATATTACCGGGAATAACTCCCATTTCAGGCAGAAATCCCAGAGAAAAAAACTTACGGGCTGTCTGGTGGCGCAATGATTTGGAAGGGACGATAACCAGAACCTTTTCACAGCGCTGATAGACCAAAGTAGCCAGCATGGTTTCTGTTTTACCGGTTCCGGTTGGCAAAACAATGGTTGCAGGTTCAAGTTGACGATCGGTTGCAGACCAGGCAGAGATGGCATGGAGGGCGCCTAACTGAGGTCTGCGTAACCCCATTTCATGGTGTTCCTGATTTTCCTCTTTGAACTGAAACTGACCTCGCCAGGATTGGCGTATATCATCAGGGTTAGAAGCCACTTCACGATCCGGGAAGTGTTCCCATACCAGTTGGGTATCTTCTGTTAAGTCTTCAAGGTTAAAAGGCCGCTTTGCTTTGAGAACTGCAACACCTTCGGGACAGCGCCCCTTGAGTTTCGGGTTTTTCAGGTATAACTGATTCAGAGTCCCGGCAAGCTGGCTGGTAAGTTTGAAGTAGCCTGGGTACTCAGAAACCTGAACCTGAACAGTCAGGGAGACTTGTCGCACAAGCTGCTGTACAACAGCGTTATCACCAATTTTTTGCTTAGGTGAAAATTTTGCGGGGAGCATGATTGTGACTTGTAATGGCGCAAACAAATCCATTTGTGGTTAATGTCCTAACTTACAGCTGGCCGGAAAAGGCTTTTTGGCTTAGTGATTTAAAGAGTTCATCAATTTGATCAGAGCTGCTATTCATTTGACCTAATCTGTTAAGAATGGTCAGCTCAATCTCCTGATACTTTACTTGTTCCTCAATGGGAGGAATCAGGATTTTTATATCCTGCATCTCTTGGGCATTGATATTTGCCATACCCACAATGCTCTTGCACATGTTCATCAATGTGCGTTTGCCATGTTTGGAGTTCAGGTATGCGGAAATGTAGTAGGGGTTGCCCTTTTCATTGACGCGTGCACGAATCAAATAGCCTGCCAGAGCCATTGGGTAGTCAAAAGAGTAAACAGCAGTCTTGCCCACTAACTCGCGTGAGTTGGTGCGGTTGAACACTAGATCTCCTTTATGAGCAAGGTACTTTGGCTGTTCTTTTTCAGACAAGTCTACATATTTAAGATCATCAAGATTCCACCGACCTTGATAAGTGATATTGCCCATTCTGAGAACGGGGTATTCGCCTTCTGTCTCTGAAGCTTTGGCTGAGGTTCCGTACTTGGCCTCCTCTAGCAGATCCCGGATAGAGCCGACTGGGTAGCTCTTAGGATTGCTTATAGGGTCACCAAACATCTTCAAAAACACTGCTCGAAGGAAGTCATCAGCAAGGTTAATCGCTTTCTGGCGCTTGCGGCGAACTTCATCGGCCTCATCGAGGATGGCGGCGATGCGTTTTTGCTCGTCTATGTGCGGGAGAGGAACTTCTAAATGACGAAGAACATCTAAGGTGATGCCCTTAACAGTGGCCCCCTTACCTTGCTCTTCAAGATATTTTGCTTTTGACTCTAAAAAACGCAACAAATACGGTTTGAATATTACGGTTTCGTCCTTAGCAATCAGAGCTTTGAGGTCTTGGTTGATTGCCATGTCAACAATGTTTAATGCGACTTTTCCAAGCGCCATTCGAGTAGGGATAATGATGTTTCCAGCTGGTATTACATTGGTCGCAGACTTGGATACACCAAGCTCTGTAATATAATCAGCAGTAACTTCCAATCTGGTGGTTTTGAAATCCTTGACCGAGGCCCAGGGTATATCCCCTCCCCAATACCCAGGGTTGCTTTTGCTGGGTGTTCCGCCGCCAATGATATCAACTAAATTTCCCAGTAAGGCACTCACAGCATGCCCTCCAGCTTTTTCAGGTCAGCCAAAATTTCTCCTTCCAGAGAAATTAAGGCTTTCAAAATATCTTCAGGTTCATCGTACTTCTGCTCTTCATAAACCTCTTTCTTGTAACGATTAATGGAGAGGTCATAGCGGTTATCGATAATATCTGCTGCGTCAACCACAAAAGCCTTTTTAGTCTTATCGCCAAAGACCCGATTGATATCCTCAGCAGAAGCATTAGCTTCCAGTAGCTTGCGGTATTCCTTCCATTGAGCAATAGCATCCGGCAGGTCATTGCTGTCTTCACCCTTCAACTCATTCCGTTTATCGTCCAGAGAATAACCATCCGCTTTCAGGTCATAGAACCAGACGCGCTCGGTTGAGCCACCCTTGGTAAATATCAGAATGGCGGTAGAGACGCCGGCATAGGGCTTAAAGACACCGGATGGCAGACTAACAATCCCTTCCAGCTGATTATTCTGAATCAGCCCCTGGCGCAGCTGCTGGTGGGCCTTACTGGAGCCAAAAAGCACACCGTCGGGCACAATCACAGCGGCACGGCCACCCAGCTTCAGAGCCCGCAGAATATGGGCAACAAACAGCAGCTCGGTCTTTTTGGTTTTCACCATACCCAGTACATCCGGGTTAGTATTACTTTCATCCAGGCTGCCCTTGAATGGTGGATTGGCGAGAATCACATCAAAGAAGTTCTCTTCCTGTTGAGGAAAGCTCTCCTTAATGGATTTGCTCAGGCTGTCCTGGTAGAGAATATTGGCACCATTCACGCCATGCAGAGCCATGTTCATGCTGGAAACACGCAGCATGGTGGTATCAAAGTCAAAGCCCCAGAACATCTGGCTGTTGATATGGGCGCGGAAGGGTTCCAACATATCACCAGAGAAATGCCAGTTGCCTTCCTCATCCTGCCAGCGACCACCTTCTTCTTCAGAACTTGAATGTTCCTGATTCAGGTATTCCATGGTTCGGGCAAGGAATCCAGCCGTACCACAGGCCGGGTCACAAACGGTTTCTGTTGGCTGAGGATCCACCATTTTGATCATGGCATCGATAATATGTCGCGGAGTTCGAAACTGCCCATTGATGCCAGCTGTGGTCAGCTTGCTGAGGAGATATTCGTAGATATCGCCTTTTACATCACTTTGAGTCAGGGGCAGTTTATCAACCATGGCCACTGCACTGACCAGTACGGATTCGTTCTTGATTTCAAGGTCTGCATCTTCCATGTACTCGGCAATATGCCCAAAACCGGTCTCACCGTCTTTACCCAGCTCGCTGAAAAAAGGGTAAACCTTGCCTTTCAGGTGTTTGTGTAAGTCTCTTCCAGAGAGGTTCTTGAAGTTCTTCCAGCGCAGAAGTTGTCCTTGCGGGGAAAGTGGAAATAGCAAGGGGAAGTCTTTGCCAGTTCGGGCAGCCTTTCGCTCGGCCACATCTTCCTGCATATCGAGCATGCGGGCAAAGATCAGGTAACTGATCTGCTCAATGACCGTTAATGGGTTGGTGATACCTCCAGTCCAGAACTTGGACCAGAGTATGTCGATATCGTTACGGATACTTTTGATTAGCATGCAGTCTTTCTTCGTTAAGTGGTCTGAGTGGGGTCAGATTGTATAAAAGGTTTCAACACAGAGATTAAGGTGCCCACATCGTCTGGTTTAAAGACCCCATCAATACCTTCATGGGATACCGTGGTAAATGGAGCGTCATAGAGTTTGTCTACAACAATACTGCCGTGCTGGGCAATGTAATTTTTCAACAGGTTCATAAAGCGAACCTGCTTTGCTGTGAGTTCCGGGTGATCATGGAGAAAGCTCTTGAAGTGCTCTTCTATGGCTTTTGGATCCAGCCCGATCAGTTCACGAATGGTTATCTGTAGTTTATCAGCGGTGCGACCATAAAACTCGTTCAGTACTTGCGGGTCAACTCCGGGATGACTGGTCAGTATGGTTGAGGTGAGGGTTTTCAGCTCACCTTCGGCAATGGTCTCACCTCGATGTATTTTCTGTAACGTCGGGTTCGCGGAGATCATATCGTCGAGAATGGCTTTTAAACGTCGACGGTACATCATGGCTTCATTGGCGCCAGTCACCTTGTATTCTCTGGTTTCTTCTCTGACGCTACCATCCCTGGTACTGGTTGATGGCTTGGAATAGAGGCCACCACCGCCACCGGACTGACGGTATTTCATAATCCCGCGTAACTCCCGGCGAGCGTTCTCAAGTTTATCGATACTCGGTGCCTGCCAGAACTGAGCGCTACGTACCTCGGCAATCACGCTATCCTTCTGGCGAACCGCCTGAATATTTACCGCTAATGTATCCAGCTCTGCCAGCAATTGATCTCGTCCATCTTCAAAACAGCTGGCTTGATCAACAAGACAGCGTTCAATAGTAGCGATCAGCTTGTCCAGCTGAATGGCAAATTTATCCCGCAGGGGGCGTGATGCCATCAGGGGCGCAATGGTATCTGCGAGGATATGTTGTGTTCTGGCATCCAGTTTTTGTAGCAGGTCAGTCTGCTGCAGCTGGTGGACCAGGCGCAGTTCACGTCGGACGGCGATACTGTCATCCGGAAGATCGTTAATATCGGCTCGCAGTAACTCAATAGCTGTATCAAAAGCTGCAACATGATTTTTCTTCAGTGCCTGCTGAGCCAGTTCCAGCCGGGCCTCAAAGGTTGTTTGAAGCAATGACTTTCCGCCCGTATCCTGTGGCTCTTTGTATACCTGATCAAAGAATTCAAAATTGCCATAATGATCGAAAATAAGAAATTCGGTTTTGTGCTTATCCGGGCCAAACAGGTTGGGACGCAATCGAGTGCCTCGACCGATCATCTGCCAGAATTTAACCCAGGATTTGACGGGTTTGGCAAAGACCAGGTTAACAATTTCCGGTACGTCGATGCCGGTGTCCAGCATATCGACGGAGATGGCAATGCGAAAATCATTGTCCGGTTTTTTGAACTCTTTAATCAGGCTGTCAACATGGGGGATTTTGTTATGGATCACCTTGCAGACTTTGCTTCCATATTGGGGGTAGAGTTCACAAAATAACTCCTCCAGGTGTTCTGCATGATCCTGGCGCTGGGCAAAAATAATGGTTTTACCCACCAGTGAACCGGTTTCGTCTTTGATACCGTTATCAATCAGGTTTTCCAGAATGATGCGGTCGGTATCTTTGCTGAAGATTTTTCGCCCGATATCTTTGCCGGCAATCCGGGTGTTTTTCGCTTCTTCTTCGCCCAGGTCTTCTTCCAGTTGCCGTTTCTGCTCGTCAGTAAGATCATTGTAATGAATGCCTTCGCGCAGGAACTCGGTGGTCAAATCTTTTGCCCGAAAAGGTACCAGGTAGGGTGGTTCATTCTCGATGGCCGCATCCAGGCCAAATTCAAAGGTGGGGTCAGTTTGATCACAGCCAAACATGGTAAAGGTGTCACGGCTGACAAACTTTACCGGGGTCGCTGTCAGGCCAACCTGCAGGGCATCAAAATAATCGAACAGGTCCCGGTATTTGTTGTAAATACTCCGATGGGATTCGTCGGCAATGATCAGGTCATAGAATCCGACATCCAGCTGGGCAAACCGATTCATCATGCCAGGATATGTGGCGATATGAATACGAGTTGACTGGTCGATCTTGTTGGTTTCCCCAATAATACATCGAGGTTCAGAGGGCAGATTTTGTTTAAACGCCTCGTCAGCCTGGGTTCTCAGTTCTTTTCGATCACAGAGAAAAAGCGTGCGCTTGGCCCATCCTGCGCGAATGAGTAACTCGGCCAGAGCAATGGCAACCCGGGTTTTTCCAGTGCCGGTTGCCTGAATGATTAACGCCTTACGACGTTGGTTTTGGAAGTGCTCGGCAACGGTTTTGATGGCTTCTATCTGGTAAGGGCGGTCAACAATTTTCAGGTCAGGATTGTGCTGCTCCAGATCTTTCTTACGGTAGTTGCGTTGAAAGATCAGCCCTTGAAGACTGTCTTTGCTGTAAAAACCATATATGGGGCGATAGGTATTGTACTGCTGATCATCCCAGATATAAGTTTCATAGCCATTAGAATAGAAAATGACCGGGCGCTGGTGACCCATTCGTTCCAGTGCATCGGCATAAAGCCGAGCTTGCTCACGGCCTGCCTGCAGGTTTTCATTACTGCTTCTTTTTGCTTCTACGACGGCCAGAGGTTGCCCATTGTCGTCCCAGAGAACATAATCAGCTTTGCCATACCCCTTGGGGTTATTGGGAAAGTCAACTTTATGCTCAATACCAACCTGGTCGGTATCTTTAACATCCCAGCCTGCTTGCAGGAGCATTACGTCGATCAGTAATTTGCGGGTTTTTGCTTCATCCCATTGCAGGCTGTTTGCCACAGACTGGCTTTGCTGCTGACGCTGTTGTATGCCAGGTGTGGCGGGTGGGTTCAATTTGCCAGCGTATTGAATACGTTCACGGTCAAGCTGATCCATCACCCGTTGTAGCTCTTCTTGCTGCTTTTCCAGCTCTTTCTCATAACTGGATACTGACTTCTTTAACTGAGCCAAATTGTCTTTTGGGTCAGGAATTTCTTTCAGAGGAGGAATATCATCTTTGCTCTTGCCATAGTACTTAATGGCCATATACATAGCCAGTTGATGGGCAGTACTGAGTGCCATTACAGCAGTGCGGGCATCACCCTTACCGCCATGGGCGGGTTCATTTCCCTGAATGCGTATGAAATTAATCTGATGTAATAGTGACTTGCTGACGCAATCCACAAATACAGGGTCGGAGACAAGGTCGTAAAAACTTGATCGGGGCATTCTTGGAAGATTCTCTTCCTTGTAGATAGCCTTTGTCATCTCTTCGACAAAGCTGCGTAGTCGAGTCAGTGTACTGCCTGGGTCAATATGAAGAACTGCTTCTGCTAAACCGGCAAGCATGGCCAGCGATTCATTGCCGGGGCGTAGAAACTCGAAGTTCACTGATTTCATGCAATTAATTCCTTCCATGACAGCACAGATAATCATTTCCACCAATACAGCTAATGAAAAAACGCTTTTTTGTGCTGTTCATTTGCAAACCCTGTAAATCCTTAAACCAGAATATTCTACTGTTCACGACACTTGATGACTATTGCTGTCGACGAATAATTTGGCTTCAGTATTCCAGTAAGAGAATGAAAAAATGGCCAGAGTTAATCACGATTAACCATTTCGAAATTAGACGTAGAGCAAAGTATGTAGACATCGAGAGCCCTAAAATGAGGTTTTTCAACACTTGAGCTATCTGTTTTGTTATAAGTAGATAAAGGCAACCAGAAACAAGCATAAGGAGATATGATGACAGTCTGGCTGGTAAGGGCTGGTTCCCAAGGGCAGTATGAACAGAAATTTCTTCAGGATAAACGGATCTACCTGACCTGGGATGATCTTAATATCCCTCTGGATCAGTTGCAGGAGCGCAGTGAGCTGATGACGCAGCTGCAGCAGACCTATGGTGATGAGAAACCCCGAAGGCTAAGTAATAATGTGGGCCAGATCTGGCCCTTCGCCCATGTAATGAAACAGGGAGACCGGGTGATTCTCCCCTCAAAACAGCAGCCGGTGATCTATGTGGGTGTGATTAGCTCGGACTATCAGCACCAGATGGATGCCGAAAATCCCTACTTCCACTGGCGTTCTGTTCAATGGGAGCCGGAAGGGGTTCCTCGATTACATTTTTCTCAGGATTTGCTGTACAGTTTTGGGGCCTTTCTGACTATCTGCCAGATCAAACGCAATAATGCAGAAGAGCGGTTGAGCAAAATGGCTGCCTCGGGCTGGCAGCCGGAAAGTCAAAAACAGATTGTTACCAGTGTGACAAGCAGTACCGACGATGAAGATGCCAGTGATGAACGGGTGGATTCCGATCTGGAAGAGTTGGGGCATGGTCAGATAATCAAATTGATCGAAGCCAAGTTCAAAGGCCATAACCTGACACGGCTGGTGAAAGCTATTCTGGAAGCCCAGGGTTACACCTGCTGGCAAAGTCCGGAAGGTGCTGATGGCGGTGTAGATATCCTTGCAGGCGATGGGCCTATGGGTTTTGGGGAACAGAGTATCTGTGTAGAAGTGAAGTCCGGTGGAGGGTTGATTGATCGTCCTACTGTGGACAAGCTGATGGGGGCTATGACCAAGTTTAATGCAACCCGTGGACTGTTTATCGCCTGGGGAGGTTTTAAAAGTAATGTGCAGAAAGAGCTGGCTTCCAGCTTCTTCCGTGTCCGCCTCTGGTCTCAGCAGGATCTGCTGGAACAGCTTTTTCTCCATTACGATAAGCTGGATGACGAGATCAAGGCGGAGTTGCCATTGAAACGTATCTGGACAGTTGCGACAGTGGACTGAGATATATTGAGGGTTCTTCTTTTTGAAAAGTCCCTAAACTTGTTCTTTTTCCTCATTCCTAACCCGTAATAAAAATCATAGTGATTTAGCCTGACGATCAGTGCTGATATCTCTACTAAGTACATGACCGTTTGCTTTTCAGGACGCCGCCAGGTCTTCTGTGGCCTGGGAACAGGGAAATATATGATTTCATTTGGTCATGTACTTACAATATTAATCTTACTAACCGTGTCGTATTGGTATCGTGATGGACTTACAAAAAGCAGTAACGCTGGCAGAACAATTTGTTAACGATGAAAGTTACCCGATTGTTGCCCGTTATAATCAGAATCGTCAGATTTTCGATGTGCTTGATTTAAATGAGACGGGACTTTCAGCGGTAATTGCCTGGTTGCTGAACCCCGCTGAAGGGCATGGTTTAAATGACTTTTTTATCAAATCCATGCTGCGGGGAGCGATTACCAGTGAGGGATATACCAGCCCGGTCTCAATACTTGAGCTGGAGAGTATGAATCTCCATGGCTTGAGCGTACATAAAGAGTATGGACTTGATGGCTATGAACGGAGAATTGATATTCTGGCCACCGATATCGATAACAAGCTGGTGGTTGTGATTGAGTATAAATATGGTAGTGGCGAAACAAACAATCAGCTGGCCGCGTATTCTGAGAGGGTTGAGAAGAAAATTGAATCTGACCCTGGGTATCGGGTTATCCGTATTCTGATGGATGGCCAGGAAAAAACAGATAGGAATAAACTGGCTGCCAGCCAACAGGATAAATGGGCTATTGTTTCCCATTCCTGGCTGATTGATGCACTGACTCAAGCTGTAGAAAAGGATACCGGCTCGGATGCCTGTCAATGGATTTTGAAAGATCTCTTGGTTCATTTGAGCAGCTGTTATGAACTGGACAACGTTTACAACAGTGCCATTGGGCATATGGCAGGTATGGCCAGCAGGCATCAGGATTTGGTGGATCAATACAGTGAAGTAGTGCTGGCTACAGGTGAAAATGAGCTTAATATCTGGGAACTGGATGATATTGGCTTGATTGGACTGAACAAGCAGTTAGAACCAGGGCCGTTTGATCAGGTAGTGCTCCTTCGCAAGTTTTTCAAAACCAATGCTACCTTGCTGTCTACCCTGGCTCAGTATGCCCGGCTGGAGTGGTTGCAAGAGCTGCTTGACAAGCGTTTTCCGGGGCAGCTTGATTGTAGGCCTTCTGATAAAAAAATCGCTATGCTGGATATCTTTCAGTTCAGTTGGGCCAAGTTTCAAAAAACGGATCAGCCATTATGGCCTTTTTATCTAACTGTTGAGCAGCACCGGCAGGAGGATGGCGAAGAAATTCTCATTAAGTTCATTCTACAGCGATCTGGAGTACGTAATGATGAGCTTGCCTGGTCAATCGTTGACGCCTTTGGTCGACGGGTGAAAAGTAACTGGCAATATACGACGCTCTTTAAATTGAGGGTTGATGACAAATCCAATATCAGGGAAAACCTGCTTCAGGAATTAGTGGGCAGGCTGGATTGGATAAATTCAGTGCTGGCAGGGTTGCACTAATCCTGTCAAAAGGAATCTGGCTGTGCTGAAATTCTTCTTTTTCTTCACAGTTTGGCCAAAATACCGTTGGCCATAAGCTGTTTGCCAACATCAAAGGCTCAGCGACATAGAGTAATGGCCTGTTAGTGGTTTGGAAGATATTGTGGGTAAACGTTCAGAAAATCAGAAAGAACGTGTCTTGCCCTGATTATTGACTTGCAGCCTGTAACGTTGCTTTTGGCAGCAGGTATTGTTTCTGGTTTGGGGGGATCATGAAGAGAGTAAGTTTTCTTCTGTTAGTGGTGGCAATGTTGGCGGGTTGTGGCCCAGAAAAGGTTGATCAATCGTCGATCTGTGTGTACCGGACGGATGAAGAAGCTAAACAGTGTAAAAACGGACAGCTATCCTATTTCCGGCCGTCTTCCTGGGGCAGTGAGCAACTCCCCTTGAATGTGGCTGCCACTTATTGTGATTTAAATCATGAGGTGATTTACAACAGCGCGGGTGTGGTTTGTGTGTTCACCAGAGAGCGGGCTGATCTGTGATTTGCTGCGGCGGTATTATTTGATAAAGTGCTCTCCCCGTGTCTGCATTGCAGGCACGGAAAAGGTGATGAAAGGAGAAAAACATGCCCAAAAAACGAAAACCGGCACGACGGGATACCGCCGCACAAGAACTATGGAACCCGAAGTACCGTATGAAGGTGTGCAGGGATAAAACCAAATATTACCGTAAAGAGAAATCCTCAAAAGGCCGCTTTGATAGCGGCCATTTTTTTATGGGGTTTGATGAATTTCTGATTTTCGCCTGCTGAATCTGCTTTCACTGTGGGCTTATCAATTTACCAAAGTATGCCCATTCTCTTTCCCAATGTAAGTAAAAAAGTGTTTATTTTTCTGCGGCTTGCATCACAAGATTAATCCAGATCAAAACTTGTACATCCATCCTCATATACAATCCGCCCCTCGATTAATCAGGGAATAAAGGTTTCAGGGTTTATGTCAAAAACCGGCATTGTATTTTCAGGCGGCGGTGGCAAAGGTGCCTACGCTATAGGCGTATGGAAAGCCCTCCGCGAGTTTGGCATGGATCAGAATATCCAGGCCGTTGCCGGTACCTCCGTTGGCTCTCTGAACGGTGCACTGTTTGTTCAGGGAGATCTTGAACGGGCAGAGCAGCTCTGGCTGGATATTGCTACTGATAAAATCCTCCAATTTGATTTTGAACAGCTGGCGCAAAAACTGGCGACCATGGCTGCCAGTTTTGCGATTCCGGGTGCTCAGGCCAAAACCATTATCCAGTTGGCCCACATGCTCAAAGGCAAAGGCTGGTTCTCTCAGGATGGCCTGAAGCGCCTGATTGATGAAAGTGGTGCCTGTGGCGCTGTTACCTGTTCAGCAATGCCGTTTTATGTCTGTGCCCTACAGCAGAGTAACGGTCAGTTGGTGTTACCCCTCCTTAACTCGGTGGAAGAGAGCAATATTCCCCTCTGGTTGACGGCATCTTCAGCCATTCCGGGGGTATTCAGTCCGGTGACTATTGAGGGTGAAAACTATTGGGATGGCGGTGTGCTTCCGGGCAGGTTCAGTAACAATACGCCGTTCCAGCCGCTGATCGAACAAGAGCAGTGCACGCATATCATCAATATCTACCTCAGCCGCTCACCGGAAGTGGCGACTGCCCAGCGTGATTACCCCGAGATAAAATTCTGGAACATCATTCCCAGCGAGGCTTTTGATGGTTTGATTGCTGCCCTGAATTTCACGCCAGAGAATGCCCGAAAGCTTATAGATTTAGGCTATGAAGATACGGTTACCATTCTTAAGCGCTTTCAGCCGTTTCTGGAGGATGAAGCGCGTTTCTTTACTGCTGTCAGCGAGTTTAGCGACAGTCATCAGGTTTTTTGTGACCAGATTGAACTGAACCAGCAACTGCGAGGTCCTGAGAGTGCTGATAAGCAGGTGAACTATCAGGAAATCATGTCTCAGTTGGCAGTGACCCTGAAGGAGCAGGAACAACAGATCATCAGTCACCAGCTGGATCAGATGATTGACGAGATGAAAGCCAACTCCGATGAGCTGCTCGAAGAAGCATTTACAGCCATCACCACTCTGGCCTCAACCGATGGCCGCATTAACAACCAGCTGGAACAGAGCTGGTTCGGACGAATACTGGGCACCGTTACCGGCAGCAACTGGCAACAGCAGGCGGAAGTTAATCATGCTCTCAATGCCAGCCTGTATGCCACCCAATCGCTGATCCAGAAACTTAACCATAAACAGATGCTGACCATGGAAGCGATGGTCACATTAAGCAACAAAACCCAGTACCTGATGGGGCATATTAATATGCTCTATGGTGCTGTGCAGGATCAGAACCAGAAGACCATGGCCACCTTTAAGCTGTTTGCCGATGGTCTTCAGGCGCTGACTCAAGAAGTAGAACAACGCTTCCGATTGGTTGATCAGCGGCTGGACCGTATTGAACAGAAGCAGGCACTGGATGACTGGTTCCATGAAGTGCGTAATCTCCCCGCCGACCAGCCATTGAATAACCTGCTTTATGCCACAGCCAGTTTTTACGAGGCCAGTGGCCGTAGCTGGGCACAGCCGGAAATCAATCGCTACAAAAGCGCACTGGCTGATCTGCACCTGGCTGATGCTGAAGTTTTACCTGCACAACTGTTTGAGCCAGAACATGCCCGCCTTTTTGCTCAACCGCTGGCAGTGCAACAGATATTCCCGGTTATCAAAAGTGATAACGACTTTCACAGCCTGTTAAAAGGCATTCAGCGAACCCTTGAAGGTGAAAACCAGCTTATTGCCGAACATTCGCCTGGGCAAACACCAGTGACTGGCCTACACCTCGGACTGGAGCTGCTCTACTCTCTGCGCCGTAATGACCGTCGTCAATCCATGGCATTGTTAGCCAATGGTCAGCAAACACCGTCACAGCGTTACCTGACCACTCTGGAACAGTTGCGTGAAATCGGCACGGCACTGGGCATGAGCGATACCTTCCACAGCTCTCTGGATTACCTGACGGACAGAATTAGCAACTTTAAAGTCATCGTGCCGGTAATCGGTAAATTTTCCGCTGGTAAAAGTGCCCTGATTAACCGCTACCTGGGGCGATCACTGCTGGCCAGCGATATTACGCCGGAAACCGCCATCGCCACTGAAATTGCCTACAACCCGAAAGAGTATCTGGTACTTAACTATCTGGATGGTCGACAGGTAGAACAGTCACTGGAGACATTGGCAAGTCTGAGCATTACTGACGACCTGACCCATATCCAGCTGTTTCTGAATATTCCGAAGCTGCAACATCGTACTGACCTGGTGCTGGTGGATATGCCGGGCTTTGACTCGAAAAACGACGGTCATCAGAAAGCCATTGCCTGGTATCTGGGGCGGGGTGATACCTTTATAAACCTGATGCCCGCTGATGTGCCATTTGACGATTCGGTGATCCGTCAGCTGGAAGAAATTCAGTTTGATTACCAGAAATCCATTGCCTGTCTGATCTCTAAGGCGGGGCGTCGAACACCAACACAAATTACTGAACTGCAACAACAGTTAAATGCCACACTGGCAGAGCGTGCGCTGATCTGCGATACTCCCGCCGCGATTGAGGCCAGGGATGGGGATGGTACCATCCAGCCCTTTGCTGACCTGCTGGATCAGGCATTGGTCAATAAAGAGTCCCTGTTATCTGCCCGTTATGGCCAGGCAGTGGCGGACTGCACTGCACAAGTGCGGCAGCAGATTGACCAAACCCTCCATGCCCTCGGTGCCAGCGAACCTGAGCTGATACAGCAGATTACCGAAGCAGAAGCCGTTGATCACCGCGCCCGACAACAGCTGGAACGGGATCTTTCAGAACTGCGTTACAACCTGTGCAGCGTCGGGCGAGAGCAACTATTGGCAGAAGCTCGACAGGCACTGAACAGTGCCCACGGTGAACTTGTGCGGGCAGCGGGTTCTGGTCAGGTCAGTGCTGTGGTTCAAGAATGCGTTCGCCCCGTAGTGCAAATACAGTTGGTTCAGCTGATCCAGCAGGAAGTGGAACGACTGCAGGCCAAACTGGATAACTTCGCCGCTGCTGAGGGGGATTTTGCCATTCACCTGACCATTCCGCCCCTGGAGAAAGAGCAGTTTTCCAAAACCTGGTCGGTCATTGGTACCGGCGTGGCCTGGCTGCTGACCGGGCCGATGGGTGGCATTATCACCGGCATTATTGGCGGGTTGCTGGGCAGAAAAGATAACGCAGCCGAGCGGGAACAGCAGATTCGCAGTGCTATTGATAACCAGGTTATCCCGGAGACCCTGAATAAAGTCTCAACCTTGTTGGAAACTGAATTACACCGAGCTGTCAGCCAGCTATCGCAAAATCTGCAGCAGGCACTGGCCGATGAGCAGCAAAGCCGACAGCAGCAGTTACAAGCCCTGCGTGATGAGTTGCAACAGTCGCAGGAACAGCGGGAAGTTCAGGCTCAGCAACTGACAAAGTGGCAACAACAGCTACCAGAGATCGCATAATGGAATTAGACCTTGAAGCCCTGATGAATGGCCATCAGGACATTGACCCCGTGGCAGCTTCAGAGCCAGTATTGACAGTCGCTAATGAACCCGGCGGAAACCCCTACCTGCACAATCCGCTGGCAGGGCTACAACTGTGCGCCAAACTGATCAGCCAGAACAGCCATCGGGAACCCTGGCAGGATCATCTTGACCGTATCCGGGAGCTGATCGACAACGATCTGTTGAAACTGGTAGAAGATAATATTCACGTAGCTGGTGCCGGTTTCTATAACCGTATGCAGCAGTTGGAAGACCGGCTAACCGAAGTAGCCTGTTTTCCCCTGCTGGAGCGTTGCTATACCGTGGCGGTAGGTGGTGCCTTCAGTGCCGGTAAATCCCGTTTTCTGAATTCGGTTTTGGGCTGCCCGTCGTTATTGCCAACAGATACCACACCCACTACGTCGATTCCCACCTATATCAGTCAGGGTACCGAAAATTGTATTACCGCCCTGAACCGCTATGGCAAAAAGACCGAGATTGATGAAGATGCCCTGGCAGCTATCTGTCACGCTTTTAATGATCGCTTTGGTGTCACCTTCAGTCATCTGCTGCAACTGGTCTCTATTGAACGGCAGTCGCTGAACTATGCATCCCTGGCCTTTCTGGATACTCCCGGTTACAGCAAAGCGGATAATATCAGCCATCGCAGTGATAATACCGACGAGAACATTGCCCGTCAGCAGCTACGGAAAGCAGATTATCTGATCTGGCTGGTGGATATTCAGAACGGCACCATCCCGAAACAGGATATTGAATTTATTGCCAGTCTGGAATCCCGTCAGCCGGTGTTGTTTATCTTCAGCAAGGCGGATAAAAAGCCGGAATCCCAGGTGCGGGAAGTGATTGCCAATGCCCGCAAAGATCTGGAGCGGGCAGAGCTGGCTTATTACGATGTGATTGGCTATTCGGCTCAAAGTGGTGAGGAAGTGTCAGATAGTGGCAATGTGCTTACCGATATGCTTTCAGCAATCAATAGTCACAAGCCGGGGACGGCACTTTATAGTCAGATCACCCGGCAGATCAGCCAGTACATCAGCGATATTCAGAGCAGCACTCATACCCAGAAACTGACTCTGGGTACTTTGAACGAGTTGCTATTTGATAACCAGCTGTCAGAAAGTCAGCAGCAGCATCTGCGAGATATGCAGCAGAAAACCCGTCAGCAGCTGGACAGGCTGATGCAAGCTCAGCAACAGGCAAAACTCAGTCAGCAGGAGCTGGAAGAAACACTGGAAACCCTGCTGGAAACACTGCAACTGTCTATTGATTACCAGCCCGCATTGCAACCATTGGCACAATATCAGAAGCAGGGCGAAACACACCAGCAAACTCTGGTATTTACCGCCATGTTGCAGGGAGATAAGCGACAGCTGGCAAGCTATGCCGATCTCAAGCGCATTCCGGCACAGGTGCAGAAAATCAGCCCGGTGGGTGTGGTGATTGATTCAGATCTGGAGATGGAAATTATGATCACCCGCACCCATGCCAATTCCGTTCTTGGAGGGTTGGCATTAAATGAAGTCTTTACCTTCGGAGCACCCGTTGAACTGCAGATCACCAGTGACAATAAATGTCTGGTGCATCTCACCATTAACCTTTCCTGATAAACACATTGTTAAGGGAACATTAAGGAAGAACCATGTTTGATATTTTGGATATGATCCACGACGCCACTAAAGAGGCGAACTCCTTTGAAAACCATCCAGCCAAGGCGCTGCCACTGGAAGAGCGTCTGAGCTACCTGAATGGCCTGGCGCTGGTTATGAACTCCGATGCCGAGATTGATGAGGAAGAGAAGGAATACCTGCGAATCCTGATCAAGTCCTTTGATCTGGACGAATCCTGCCTGAATGATTTTGTTGCCTTTGCCCAGGCTCCAGATAAAGACACTATTCAGGCATTTTTCCGAACTTTTCGCCGCAAGCCGCTGGCGCAACTCTTTCTGTTTGATGCCTATATGATGGGTATGCGGGATGGTCAGTTGCAGGACAAAGAGCGAATTGTTATTGATAAAATAGGTGAGCAACTAGAGGTTCTAAAGGGATTGCGAAAAGATATTTTTGAACTATTTTGCTACCTTCAGAATAAAGATTGGTCAGAGGCAAGCGTATATTTTACGGCTCACCTTTTGAATCCTGAATATTTTGGGCACCTATTGGAATATTTTGAAGTCGAATTTGAAGAAATATTAAAGGGAGCAGAAAAAAGAAAGAGGGTATGGCTAGAGCAAAAGATGCAGTCTTTCCTAGGGCTTAAGTGGATTCCACTACGATATTATTCAGACTTGGATGAGAAAATACCGCATAAAGAAATAACTGAAACAATTATTCAGCTCAAGATTTCCAACGAAATGTTGGTTCCCTATCTGCAATCTAAGTTAGATCGCGGAGAGCTTAGAGTTGTAGATGGTTTAATCTACAAAAAACAAAATGTAGAAGAATCTATTGAAAATGCTTTTTTTGATATTTCTACATCTGATATTGAGTATGACGCACTGACAAGGATTTTTAATTGCTCTCTTGGCAAGGGTGAACTTAACGCAAATGTACCAGGTGAGATATTAGCAGATTTTTGGTGTGTTTCTAAAGATAATCTTCCTTTGTGTGAAGAGAATCCCAGTTATTACTCTACAAGTCTAATTCTTCATGATGGATATATTACTGATGAAGTTGTTCAAGATAGGTTCTTTGGGAGATTGTGGAGGCAAGAAAAGGACAATAGAGCCGCTCTTGTTAGGGTGAGTTTTGAAGAAGTTCTTGTGACGGGCAAGTACCGGTTTGTTAGGTAAATAATTTTGGTTCTCATGTTATGCATGGGAGCCTTTATCCTTAAAGGCTTAATGAAATGGATATCCTCAACTTCATCCAAGATGTCACGAAAGAATCTAATGCTTTTACCCATCATCCGGTAAAGGAACTCTCTCTGGAAGATCGTCTTTTATATTTGAATGGTCTGGCACTAGTGATGAATGCCGATGGTCAGATCACTGACAGTGAAAAAGAGTATTTAACCATTTTGATTAAATCCTTTGATCTGGATCAATCGCTGGTCAATGATTTGGTGGCATTTGCCCAGTCACCGGATAAAGATACGGCTCTGGCTTTTTTTCGCGCCTTCCGCCGAAACCCATTGGCGCAACTTTTCCTGTTCGATGCCTATATGATGGCTATGCGGGATGAAGATATTCATGAAAAAGAACAGGCAGTTATTGATAAAATTACCGAGCAATTGGAAGTGCTAAATGGTACCCGACGGGATGTTTTTGATCTTTTTTGTCATATCAAGCATAAAGATTGGGAAGAAAGCAGCCTCTACTTTAGTTCGCATCTGTTAAATCCTGAGTACTTTAAGCACCTGTTGGAATATTATGAGGTGGATTTGGATGAATTGTTACAGAGAACATCAAAGTTTAGAGAGAGTTGGTTGAAAGAAAAGCTGCAAGATTTTCTAAATTTAAAATGGATACCCATAGAGTATGGCTATCGTCATCGTATAGAGCATCCACACGGTAAAGCAGAAATTACAGAGGAATTTGTTAGTCCTGTAATTACGAATGAGATGCTTGTACCGTTTCTACAGTCAAAATTAGATCGTGGGGAAATACTATTTAGTAATAGCAAATTCTATAAAGTTGTTGATGGTGGTGGTGAGATAAGGGTGGTTTATTTGGATATACATGGCATGGATATTGGCTATGATGCTGTTAAGCGTAGCATTTCATGCCAGATTGAAAAAGGTAGATTGAACGCAGAAGTGCCCGGGGAAATATTGATTGATTTTTGGGGGCTGTCTATTGAAAGTATTCAATCGGGAGTGTGCGATCCAGGATGGATGAGGAAAATTATTTTTCCAGCTTCGGCGGATGGCCAGAATAATGTGATTGGTGAAATTGTTGCTGTATCGGACGTTTTTTATGAGTGTGTTGGACATAACAATGAAACGACGCCTCATAAAAGAGTTGATATGACTTTTGCCCAAGTTGTGCAGTCTGGTAAGTTTAGGTTAACTCGAGGTAAAAGGGCGTGCCAACCTAGATCAATAGACTGGGAAGCTGAATAAATTGGGGAATGGTATTTGAGAAATATTTAAACTGTAGGTATGGGAGCCTATTTCTTTTTTTAGACTCCCGCTACGATTAAGCTACATTTTCTTCATATTCACAGATTGAGAAGATTGTGTCCTCTTCTACTGTAATGCCTTCTGGATATTCGGTAAGCACTGATTCTGTAATCTCAAACCCCTGCATACCAATGGTTAAATTCACTGCCCACTTGAAAGTTCCGTGGAGCGTATTCACCGAGAAATAATGTAACTCTTCAGTATCGTCTTCTTTGTACTGGGGATTGCGATTGACGCAATGAGAGTCAAATTGTATATCACTTCCGTTGACTTCACACTCATCTCCAGTGCTGTCAATTGTGTAGTTGAAAGAGGAAGGTTGGATAATGATTGCCATAATATTTCACCTACTCAGTTATAAGGGCTGTAGATATGGGGATTAGGTTGTAAGAAATCAAGAGGTAGCAATAGAATTTTTATCGATTAACTTGCACCGGCACCGTTTTTTAAGCAATAGAACCATAGGCAATATCACTAACTTTAAGCACAGCGCGAGAATAATTTTTTAAGGCCAAGATATAAATGAACATACAATACCAAACACAAGCCATCAGTAGCCGGTTACTTACCTTGTCAGACCGCTACCAAACCTTCAAACAAACGATCCACCCCAACCACTTTGCAGACCTGCATCAGCTGGCGACCAGTTTTCAGAATGATATCGCCAATGCCCAGCAGGAAGGCCGACTCTTACGAATCGGTATAATCGGCCAGATTAAACGAGGAAAGTCGTCTTTTCTGAACAGTTTACTGTTTAATGGTCAGGATATTCTGCCCAAAGCAGCAACGCCAATGACGGCGGCATTGACCCGTATTTCCTACTCGGAACAGCCAGAGGCATCGGTAGAGTTTTATACTGTGGCAGAGTGGCAAACCGTAGAACAAACTGCTGCCAAAGTTAAAGAAAATGATCGTATATATCAGCAGGCTTTAGCGGCTTTTCGTTCTGGACAATCAGCTTCCAGAGGCAAAAGTACTCGCCCGCCCCAAGCCCCACGCCCGAGCGAAGAGGAAAAGGCATGCTGTGAACTGGTGGCCATGGTGGCACAGTCTGGCATTACGGTAACGGATTATCTCGGAACGATTCACCGTATTGATGGTGCAGATTCTAACCAGAATCTGATTGAAAAACTGACGGATTTTGTTGGTGCCCAGGGGCGCTTTACCCCGATTGTAAAAAGCACCGAACTGAAACTGAACGTTCCCGGTCTGGATGGTATTGAGGTGGTGGATACGCCGGGGATGAACGATCCGATTGTCTCCCGTGGTCGTCGCACCCAGGAGTTTATCGGTCAGTGCGATGTGGTGTTCTTTCTCAGCTATTGCAGCCAGTTTATGGATATGCACGATATGGCGCTGTTGGCCCAGAATATTCCCCATAAGGGCATTCGGGAGATTCTGCTGATCGGCTCGGTGTTTGACAGTGCGCTGCTGGATGAATACCACAACTATCCGTCGATCGCTCAGGCACTGCCCGGAATTACCGGTAAGCTGAATAATCTGGCGCAGCAGAATGTGGAACGAGTCTGTCTGCAAGGGCAGGCCAACCGGGAAAACAGTGTGGACGACGAAGGCTATATTTTTGCTGCCCTGCAAAAAGCCCTGCCGCCCACCTTTATCTCCAGTCGTTGCTATGATCTGGCTATTAAAGGTACCGATCTCAGTGAGGAAGAGGCGCATAGCCTGAAACAGCTGAACACCATGTTCCCCGGCTTTGAGTTTTCGCCCCAACTACTGATGCAGCTGGCCAACTTTAACAAAGTCCATAAACGCATGGATGAGGTACGCAGGAATAAAACCACCATTCTGGATAGCCGCCTGGCAGATATCGTCAAAGGCACTCGCCTTGGGGTAAGGCACTGTCTGCAACAGATGGAGAGCGATATTAACCATCGGCGCAAACAGCTGGCCGAAGGTGACCTGGAGACGCTGGCCAAACAACAGGCCACTATTATCCAACGTATCAAAACCGGCGAAGTACGGATTCAGCAGATTTTCAGCCAGCAACAGCAGGCGCTGCAACAGCAGATGCAACAGTTATTACTGGATTTGCGAGCCATGGCGCTGGATGCCAAACGGGTGGAAACCGAGAGCGGCACCAAACAGGAAGCCTATGAGGTGGCCAGAACCGTGAGTGCTTCCAAGTGGTATAACCCATTCTCATGGGGCAGTACCCGAACTGTGTACGAGACACAATACCGTACCATCAACTACACCTACGCCAATGTGCAACAGGCGGTGGATAAGCTGGAAACCTTCGTTCTTGAAACCGAGAAACAGCTGATCTCAGCCCTTGGTCGAGCCGTGGATATCAACCGTCTGCGGCAGGAGATTAAACAACTGATCCGTGAAATGTTCGACTTTTCTGCCGATGGTTTTGACCCCAATGCGGTGATGCTGCCACTGGAAAATGCACTGGCCGGCCTGACCGTTCCCGCCATCACCATGGATATGGATCAGTACATTAATGAAGTGCGTCAGCAGTTTACTTCCGCGACGGTGGAAAACGACAGTATCGCCAGACTTCGCCAGGAACAGGGCCGTGTGGTCGGTATTCTGGTGGAACAGATGAGTGCCGAGATTGACCGCAATACGTCATCAATGCTTACCACCATGACAACAGAAGGAGAGTCATTTATTCCGGAACTGACCCGAGACCTTAATAACGACGTTGAACAGCTGGGCAAGGACCTGGAAAACCGTCAGCAGGTTATGGCAGAGTATGATCAGCTCCTTGGAATGTTGGCTGAAGATTTAAGTACGATAAATCCTTGATATGGCTGTTTAGCCCGGTATTAAAAGAGCCGGGCTGCGGCAATTTTTTATGTCTGATTGAACTTCTTAGCCAGTAACCGGGCCGTGTTGACTCAGAGTAGATGATCTATTCTCTGTCATTCGACAGTCGCATCGCCGGGATATCAGTAACCAGAAGATTGATGGAGATAGCCATCCCTTGCTGGTATCGAAGCGCACGATGTTATTCCTCGGTAACTATCAAGGGAATATCATGTTTATTCCGGGTATTCAGCAGCCTGCCGTCCATATTGCTGTGCTGGTTGCTACGAAAAATCGCAATGACCTGCTTCGTCACCGTTCACTTCCCTCAATCCTGAATCAATCACTCGTGCCTGATACTGTGGTTCTGGTCGAAGATGATCGGTTTCTTCGACCGTCCGTGAGCCAGTTGCTGTTTGAAGAACTGTTTCCTCATGGTCATTATCTTACCAATCAACGTACCCCGGGTGCTGCCGGTGCATGGAATACCGGGCTGGATTTTCTGCTGCGTAATGCCAGCTGTGATGTGCACAATGTCTGGGTCGCAATTCTGGATGATGATGATTATTGGGAGCCCAGTCATCTCTCGGTATGTGCCGGTAAGATAAGTGCATCACAGGATATGGTGGTCAGTGGTTTGATACGGGTTGAAGATGTCGATGATGACGTTGTTCACCAAAGCATTCCCGCCAGGCTGACGGCAGATGCGCTGTTGGTTGGTAACCCGCATATTCAGGGCTCCAACCTGTTTGTAAGACTCTCTTCGATTTTGCAGGCAGGGCTTTTTGATGAACAGCTCAGCAGCTGCACTGACCGGGATCTCTGTCTGCGTCTTTGTAATATTGATACGCAAGTTGTATCTACCGGTATTCATACGGTAAGGCATTATGCTGAGGCAGGCCGACCCAGGTTATCTTCGCCTGCAAGCAAGGAAAAGCATCAAGGGCTGGAGCGGTTTTATCAGAAATATGGGCCATTAATGAACGCTGCACAGCAGGAGGCCTTTCTCGACCGGGCTTATCAGCTCTTTGACTGGCGATTTGAAAATGAAGGACCCATTTCAGTACAGATGCCAGAAAGGGAAAAACTCACACCAGAAACTATTGGCTTTCATCTGGTTTTGCTGTCGATGTATTCCGCCAACTGCCCTCATAGGATCTGAACCGATTTGAACCGGCATCTGATTTTATGGTGGTTGAAGCTACCCGGCGGGAACAGGATCAGATATACAGTGATAGTCGAGTTTCTCTGCTGATTAAAAGCTGTTATATGGAGTGGGAGAGTATAGAAGCACAGGTTAAGCATCTGCTCACTCACCTGGAAAGTCCGGTTGGGTTTTATGAACGGATTCTGGCAGTGGATTGTCGAACCAGTGATTTTACCAGGGCTTATGGGGTATCAAATCCATCGGTTTTTCAGCAAGTGGTAGAGCGGCTGATCAGTGAGGACTGGATTGATCAGGTCGTCTGGTGCAAACCTGACTCGGAAGTGTTTTACCGGTGGTTTGGGCTGAAGAGTTTGTCATCACACTCTGTCCAGGGAGCACCACTGCTGCCATTTTTACAGGGTGTAGAAGCGTGCAGTGGAGATTATGTATTACAGCTGGACAGTGACCTGTTGATTGGTCGCATTGATCCTGAACATGACTGGCTGGCAGATATGATTCATACACTTCGCAGCGATCCAAAAGCATTAACAGCCAGTTTGCCTATTTATAAACCGGGTGCTAAACCTCCTGAGAACATGGATACATCATTCTGGTTTACGGATAACTCCTGTCGGATAGAAGTGCGTGGAGCATTGTTTGACCGTAAGCGATTACTGGCATCCCGGCCATGGCCTAACACACTGGCTGGAAATGATAGGGTGGCACTCGCCTGGCACCGCAGCCTTGACAATGTGGTGCGTCAGGGTGACTGGTCTTCATGGCGTGGTGGTTATGGCGAGCTGTTTTTTATTCATCCTACCAATGAGTATAAGAAGGACCTGGCATCATTACAGACCATCAGGAATCAGATAGAGGCTGGCTTTTGTCCAAAGACCCAGGCAGGTCATGTGGATCTGCAAGGTGATATCGCCTGCTGGTTGGGGCCCAGACGTAGGGAGCCATTTATCTTTCTTGTCTGTGGCCGGAATGTTGAACCTTCCCGTTTTCAGCGCTGTCTTGACTCAATGTTAAGGCAGAAGGTTGTGGCAGAACATGAATGGGGTGCCGTGGTGATGGATGATGACTCCAGTAGACGTTGTCGGGATTACATAAAGTGGGCTCTTTCACCCTACAAGAATAAGGTTACTTTTATTGCTGTGGCAGAACGGCGAAGCCTGTTGGCAAATATGGTCTGGGCTGCTCGTTATATCTGTGATAATACGGAATCCGTTCTGATAACTCTGGATGCGGACGATTGTCTGATTGGCAGCCGGGTAATTGAAACCGTCGCTGAAGCCTATAACAATGGCGCAGATCTTACCGTAGGCTCCATGATTCGAACCGATAAGGTGTGCGATTATCCGGTTGATTTCAGTTGTCCCCGCGAGGGCAACAACAGGGGGGGGAAATGTCTGGCAACATTTACGCTCATTTCGTAAAAGTCTTTTTGATGCCATCCCGGATGAGTTATTACGTTCAGAAACGGGTGAATACTGTGATCTGGCATCCGACTGGGCATTTATGGTCCCCATGGTCAGAATGACCCGGAACCCGGTTTGGATAAAAACACCGCTGTATCTTTATGAGCCATCTGGTATGGGGAAAGGACCTGACCGTGAACAAAGAGAAAAGTTGATCGCTGGCATTATGGAAAAGAATTATCAGATCAGTGGTACAGAAGATGGTGAGATAAGCCCGGAGTTGATTTGATTCATTATGGATAAAAAGAAAATGATTGCCGTAATCGGCGATGCTGGTGTTCAGGAAACCGATAAAAAGTTCCGGCTGGCATTCGATCTTGGTCGCCTGTTAATTGATGCCGGTTATCGTGTCGTGACCGGTGGGCGTGGTGGCATCATGGTGGCTGCAAGTGCAGGAGCCAGAGATTCAGAAGCGTGGAGTCCGGGAGATATCATTGCCATTCTTCCGGGTAATGATCCGGAGGAGGCAAATCCGGCGGCAGATATCGTGATTCCAACCGGCCTGGACATTGCTCGCAATATGATCGTGGCTCAGGCTGATGCAGTGATTGCGATTGGCGGTGGTGCCGGTACGCTATCAGAGATAGCAATGGCCTGGTCAATGAAAAGGCTTATGGTTGCGTATCGGGTAGAGGGCTGGAGTGGCCAGCTGGCAGATACAAAGATCGATAACCGTCAGCGCTATCGGGATGACAGGGATGACCGGGTATTTGGGGTCGACAATGCCTTTGAGGCTGTCGGTATTATTGATGAATATCTCCCGCTTTATAACAGGCGGCAACGGGCGGCTGTTTGATAAGCTGGTTTTTTGTGATGTTTGCTGGAAATAGCGTCTTACGATAGTCAAGAAACTGGTAGAAGAGAGTGTGAATCAATCAGGAAGAATTGTTGAGATGTCTTTCTGATTGATTTTTAGATGCCTGATAATAAACGGCTGCAGATGTTATTGGCCTGGATATGAAAAGTTCGCCTTACTCACAAAGCAACTCCAAATAGTGAAAAATTGTGCTGAATCCAGTGAGGTGGTATCTATCCTTTTTCATCGATAGCTTTCGAGAAGAAAAAGGAGAGCAATCCTGTTACTTGTCCGAATACGAGTTGAACTCAAAACGGATTATCAGGTCAAACTTTAGTGAGGCCCACTAAGAACGTATTCCGGAAGATAAACATGAAGAAGGCTCGGCTTCCCTCTGGAAGCAATTATCAGTTAAGTCGTATCGGGGATGGTGCTGGAGATTCAGGTCCATTGCTTCACCCTGTTGATCGCGTCAACGGCAAGCAATTGACTGATAGAAATGGCTGGATAGAAGTAGGTTTGTCTGTTCTGTGTGGTTCTTTAATTGCCCGTAGCTACACTGCGCAGGACTACTGGCTGACATCGGCAGTAACTGAGATTTTGGATGTGTCGGATGACGGCAGAGTTGTTCGGTTTGCAACGGGTAATAGCGTTTATGTTGCTCAATGCCTGAAATAAAGAGACCTTTATGCTGTAGGATATTTGAACATGGTTTGCTTCAGGCATGATTTACCTACTGCTTATTCATTAACAGATCTCTATCTGTGCCTTGCAGTAATTTTTTGGGAGCAATATCGAGAGCTCTGCTGATTTTCAGTAGAATTAGCATGGAGAAGTTGCGTCTGCCTTTTTCTACCTCATTAAGATAAGTTGGTTGTAGCTGTGCGCTCTTAGCCAGTTCCTTCTGACTTTTCCCGTCGGCTATCCGCTGTGTGCGGATATTTTTACCTACCTTTTTAAAGAATAACTCCTTATGTTCGCCTTCTGATATTTCCAGGTCACTGTTTTTATCGGTCATATAAGTAAGCCAGCAATGTCAATGGTAGAAGTAAGCTTTCTCGGGTGAAGGGTATGAAGGATACTAAGTAATAGCTAGCTGAGAAAGAGGAGATATCTCAAATGGGGCAAGAGTTATTGAAGGTGAGTTAGCCTGATTATCCAACGATACTAAACGAACAGGTGGATATAGTGTGGTTAATTGTAGTGGAATACTTCAGAAAAACGTCTATGATTCACTTATAAGTGAATCATAGAGCTGCCAAAATAGGGTTAAGTTGCCGTAATTTATAATAAAATATTTAAAATTGTCAAACGGTTTAATGATATTTTACGACATTTGTCGCTAATCTAACTATTTGATTAATAACGGATTGGCGAAATTTGTAATTGGAAAAATATAAGTTTTCAAGCATTAAAAGCATTAAAAGCTTTGACAAGCTGCCAAAACACAACTTGTGCTTGCTCATGAAAAAAACTAAACAGTTTTCCTCGTTTGCTTTTCTGGAAGTGATTAGCTTGTTAGCGTGAAAAGTATGGACAACATAACAACAACTGGAGTTGATCATGAATAATTCATCAGCACTGTTAGAATACATTAAAGTGAATGCTGTGCAGTGGGGCCTCAGTGAGAAAGGGCTAGACCTCTGCCAGCAATCAATGAGGGATCCTGTTCGTCGCGTAAACAGTGGTGGTCGCAGTAAGATGACCCGTTTTCCCAGTAGTATGATGGGCGTTGCGCTTCAAGCTGAGAGCGATCTGGAATACGCTCATCTG
>NZ_JBLYNS010000025.1:0-44091 GCF_049310205.1 Endozoicomonas sp. ALC013
GTAGGGCAGTCTATTCTCGGTCAGCCTCCTAGGAGCCTGTCGGACTTAAGCGTCCGTAGCGACGCTTTTTGAGAAAACTTTACCTCTCCTGCGGTTAATCAATGTTATTAGCTTTTGGCGTTGGTATAATCCCCGTCAAAATAAGATGAGGTTTGCCTGCCGTTAAAACTGTGCAAATGTGCATAATGCTCTCAGTTTATTGCACAGGTTCAAATCGGCAAGGTCGGATTGCGGAATAAAATCGTAGAACAAGGGGTGAAAACCAATGAATGTTGTGATTCGGGAAGATGATTTAATTCTGAGTGTGGCGGACGCACTGCAGTTTATTTCCTACTATCATCCCATTGATTTTATTGATGCGGTTTATCAGGCCTACCAGAAAGAAGAGTCCAGGGCGGCGAAAGATGCCATGGCTCAGATTCTGGTGAACTCCAGAATGTGCGCCATGGGCAAGCGTCCTATCTGCCAGGATACCGGTATCGTTACTGTTTTTGTCCGTGTGGGTATGAATGTACGTTTTGATACTGACCGCTCCATTGAAGACCTGATCAACGAAGGTGTTCGCCGGGCCTATACCCATCCGGACAACGTACTCCGTGCTTCCGTCCTGGCCGATCCTGCCGGTGCCCGCACAAACACCAGAGACAACACGCCAGCGGTTATCCATATGACCCTGGTGCCGGGAGACACCGTTGAGGTGGAACTGGCTGCCAAAGGTGGTGGCTCTGAAAACAAATCCAAAATGGTTATGCTCAACCCATCCGACAGCATTGTTGAGTGGGTGAAAAAGACGGTACCGACCATGGGGGCTGGCTGGTGTCCTCCCGGCATGTTGGGTATCGGTATTGGCGGTACCGCTGAAAAAGCCATGCTGATGGCCAAAGAAGCCTTGATGGAACCCATCGACATTCATGAACTCCGTGCCCGTGGTCCGCAGAACCGGGTGGAAGAGCTGCGTCTGGAGATTATGGATGAAGTGAACAAGCTGGGCATCGGTGCCCAGGGCCTGGGTGGTTTGACCACCGTGCTGGATATCAAAATCAAGGATTACCCCACCCACGCCGCTTCTCTGCCTGTGGCCATGATTCCCAACTGTGCCGCCACTCGCCATGCCCACTTTACCTTGAACGGCAATGGTCCGGTATATCAGAAAGCACCGAATATTGATGACTACCCGGAAGTCAGCCTGGATATGGGCGAAGGGGTGCGCAAGGTCAATGTCGACAACCTGAGCCATGATGACATCAAAAGCTGGCAGCCAGGTGATACTGTGCTGCTGTCTGGCAAGATTCTCACCGGTCGGGATGCCGCCCATAAACGCATGGTGGATATGATCTCCAAAGGGGAAGAGCTGCCGGTTGATCTGAAAGGGCGCTTTATCTACTACGTAGGCCCCGTTGACCCTGTGCGTGATGAAGCCGTTGGCCCGGCTGGCCCAACCACCTCAACCCGTATGGATAAGTTTACCCGCACCATGCTGGAGAGCACCGGTCTTGCCGGTATGATCGGTAAGGCAGAGCGCGGCCCGGCAGCCATTGAGGCTATCAGGGATAATGAGTCTGTTTACCTGATCGCCGTCGGTGGTGCCGCTTACCTGGTCTCCCAGGCGGTGAAAAAGGCGGAAGTGCTGGCCTTCCCTGAACTGGGAATGGAAGCGATCTACGAATTTGAAGTGGAAGATATGCCGGTGACGGTAGCGGTAGACTGCCGTGGCGAATCGGTACACAACACAGGTCCGCAGATCTGGAAAAAGAAGATCGAAGAGCAGGTGCTGAAGATTCAATAAGCCAGACAATCCCCGCCCTGCCATTACTGGCAGGGCTGCAGGGGAAATTTTTCATTCAGGCGTACATTTCAGAAGTTCTTTTTTCAACAAATAAGGCAAGTTGAAAGAGGACATTGTTTGTTTATCAAACGCAGCCCTCAGCCTTCTCTTGCACAAAGTTTGCAGACCGGGAGGCTTTTCCAGAGGGTCGTAGCCTAATTTCTGAGTGACTGTTCGGATAACATCCGGTGTCGAGCTTCTTTGAGGACAGCCGCCGTGCTGGAGCAGGTCAAAAGCAATTTCATAAAACCTGTTTTCGTTGGCCCAGAACAGGGGGGTACCTTTACCCTGGTCACGGCTATGAACATCTGCCTTATGCTGCAACAATAACTTCACCACCTGGTTATGTCCTTGAGCTGCTGCCAGCGTCAAGGGCGTATACTTTCCAGTGGTCCTGCCGTGAACATCGGCCCCTGATTGCAACAGTAGTTCAACAAATTTAATTCGCCCGGATTGGGCCGCAATAGCCAGCGAAGTGCATGGAAAGGTATCACAATCGATGCAGTCAGGATTGGCTCCCGATTGCAACAGAAGTTTCACTAACTCCATATCCCACTTGGCGATGGCCGCTGAAAGTGGTTGAAATGTTCGGTTTTTAAGGCCGTTTACATCATTCGCATTATGCTGCAACAGCAATTTCACGATCTCGATGGGGGCTTTTTCAACAGCCAGTCTCAGCAGGCCTTTCCACGGGCCTTGCCATTGTGCACTATGTTCCAATAACAGCTTGACTACGTGAACATGCCCGTGCATGACCGCTTTGCTCAGGGAATTCTCCCCATAGCTGTTGTCACAGCTTTGAATGTTGGCTCCATAACTCAGCAGTAGCCTGACAATCTCAGTATATCCCCTGACCGCAGCCTTTCGCAGTGGTGTCCCACTTCCGGACGTTTGGCTATTAACGTCGGCCCCTCTATTTAGCAGCAGGCTTATCGCCCCAATCTGGCCATACTCTGCCGCCAGAGTGAGGGGCGTTGCTGCTCCGCTGGTATGGCTGTGAATATCTGCGCCGTGCTCCAGCAACAGGCTGATCGCTTCAACCTGCCCATATTTTGCCGCCTGAGCCAGGGGCGTTTCCTCTCCTCGGGTATGGCTGTAAATATCCGCGCCGTGCTTCAGCAACAGGCTTATCGCGCCAACTTGTCCATATTTTGCCGCCTGGGCCAGTGGCGTTTCCTCCCCGCTGGCATGGCTGTGAATATCCGCGCCATGCTCCAGCAACAGGCTTATCGCGCCAACCTGTCCCCGCCGGGCAGCCTGGGACAGTGGTGTTTCCCCTCCGCAGACATGGCTGTGAACATCCGCACCATGGGCCAGCAACAGGCTTATCGCCTTAATCTGTCCACGCTTGGCAGCCTGAGACAGCGGTGATTCCGCTGCGTGGGCATAGTAGTAGATATCCGTGTCATATCTCCGCCAGACAGCCATGGGGCGCAGTATTTTCCCCGCGCGGACATGGCGGTCAATATCCGCGCCATGCTCCAGCAGCAGGCTTATCGCCTCAACCTGTCCCCACCTGGCAGCCTGGGTCAGGGGAGTCCGTAAGCCGATGGTATTGCCGTTAACGTTTGCCCGGTAATCCAGCAACAGCTGCATTACTTTGATGTTACCCCGGCCAGCAGCCGTAGCCAGTGGTGTCAGGCCCTTGGCATCGCAGTGGTCAACAGGTGCCCCGGACTCCAACAGCAACCGGGTTATGTCAGATAACCCGTATATGGCAGCCCGGCTTAATGGAGTAAGCCTGGAGGGGGACTGGCAGGCAGGTCGCTTGAGCAATTGCTCGTTGCTGCCATCAACCTCTGCACCATTTTGCAGTTGCCACGCCACCATCCTGATATCACCGGACTCAACGGCGCAATTCAGTGGGAGTATGTTGGCAGAGTAGGCACCCACACAACGGTTGTCGTCGGTAACAGCCAGGCCGTTGGTCCTGACTCCGGACTGCATTGCCACAGACCGTTTGCGACCATTGGGTGGTGGTAATCCATTGCGATCGGATGTTGCCAGATCGCCGGGGCCAGAGCTTGGGGGAATCTGTTTTGCACAAGCCGATAAAGCAGTGTCGACTAATGCCTTTGACGCCGCTGAATTTTCAGCAGCACCGGTTGGTGGCCAGCCAGGATAGCCCCTGGCATTAAGTGGTTGCATGGTAATTACCATCAGTCCGAATATGTTTCAGGATCCTTAGAGCAATCACCCTGAAAAAGGTTCCGGCCTGTTACTCACCAGGCGACAGTTGCCTGATTGCTGGTACTTACGCGCATCTTGCCAACCCCGGGATCTTTTATGCCCAGTGTCAGCCGGATATCGTTGATCACCAACTCATCGATGGCCGTAAGATTGAGGCTGCTATCACCAAGGTAGGAATAATTGGACAGTGTGAAGCTGGTGGCCATTAACTTCCAGGCGCATTGTCGGCTATCCAGGGCTGGATCAAACAATCCTTGTTTTTGGCCGAGGGTAATCACACCTCCAATCAGGTCTGTCAGGCTGACCATGGACTCACAATAGACCGTTTTCAGCTGTTCATTGCGCCACATTTCATCGGCGGCACTGAGCCACACCCGGTTTTCAAACTCACGGTCCGGGAAGTTTGATGGCAGTAACATCTGCAGCAGGGCTTCGTAGGGTGGTAATCCCTTAATGGCCTCCAGGTCGGAGTCAACGGATGATGATATGGCATAACGGATTACTTCGGTTTTCAACTCATCCAGCGACGAAAAGTGATGGTGGATGGTTCCCGTAGCGGCACCCATTTCGGCGGCAACCTTGCGGGCAGTTATGCCGGCAAAGCCACAGGACACCACCAGGGAGAGGGTGGCCTCCAGAATAGCTTTGCGTTTTTCATCCTTTGGCCTGTGTGTCATGATGCTGGTAGGTGGTGCGGTGGTTGCCGGTAAAGCCCTGGGGGCCGGAGATACACGCAGGGCGTCCAATATTTTTACCAAATCCCTGACGGTGATTGTTATCTTTGCCCTCACTGTGTCCAGCCTGGCACACTTTTTCGCCGGGGATATCGCGGCTTTTGTGGGAGCCGACGAGGAAGCACTGCCTTTGACCACGGAATATATCCGTATAATTTCGCCTTTTATGTTGTTCATGGGGCTGGCTTACACCTTATCGTATTTTGCCCGGGTTGATGATGCGCCAAATTATGCCCTGGCCGGGCTGGTGCTTACCGCCTTCACGAACATTGTACTGGATGCGTTGTTTATCAAAATGTGGGGCTGGGGTGTCAGTGGCGCAGCATTTGCCAGTGGTATCGCTTATACGCTGGGTACTGCGTTTCTGATGGTACGTTTCTTTGGCAGGCAGGCCCGCATTCGGTTGATTAAACCCTATGGTTCCTGGTCTGAGTTGTTCCGGGCTGCTTACAATGGCTTTTCCGAGTTTATAAATGAGATGTCCGGTGGACTGCTCATGTTCGTTATTAACTGGATTCTGATTATTGAAGCAGGCACTACCGGCGTTGCCGCCTTTACCATTGTCAATTATATCCTGTGGCTCAGCATCATGGTGGCATACGGCACTGCAGAAGCCCTGGGGCCTCTTGTCAGCGTTAACTTCGGTGCCAGAAAGCCAGAGCGTATTGTCAGCTTTGTGAGACTGGCTGTTGGTCTTGCCATTATGGTGGGTATTACCTTTGCGATGGCTCTGCTGGTTTATCCTGAGGAGCTGGCCAGTGTCTTTATTCAGAGTGACGAAGTGGCCACGCTGGCGCTGACCATGTCGATCATTGCCGTCATCTGGCCGACGTTTCTGTTTAACGGTATCAACATTACCCTGTCCGGCTATTTTACCGGTATGCATGCGGCTACCCAGTCGGCCCTGATTGCTGTCAGTCGCTCTCTGGTATTGCCATTGGTGCTGATCATTCTATTCTGGAAAACCCTGGGGCTTGAAGGTGCCTTTCTTGCCCTGCCGGTGGCCGAACTACTGACGTTTGCCCTCAGTGTCACGCTGTTTTACCGGGCAACACCTGAAATGATGGTGGGTAAAGATGTGGCATCAGCGAATAATAAAGTGGGCAACTCAGGAGTCTGTCGTACTTAATACTGACGTTGTGTTTTGTTTCCAGAACCCACTGTGGTGCTTGCCTGTGGGCAGCCTTCCGAAAGGCTGCCTGAATTAAAACTGCCAACCGTTGCTCCGATAACCTGACTAAATATCACTGGGAAAAGGAAACAATTGATGGATGGCATGAATGGCATTGGCGGGCTACATAGTGTTTACCATCTGGCAGGTAAACCCCAAGGTCAGGAGACGGCATCCGGGAAAAAGTTCGGACGAAAAGTCAGTAAAACGGATCCGGTCCCTAAAAGGGATCTTCTTCCCAAACAATACCGTAACAAAAAAATAGCTGGCTACGTGATAAATGGCGTGGTTATCCAGCCAGTCAACAAGAGTGGCATGATTAACCAGCCAACCAGTACAGCAATTCTTCGGCTGCAGTGGTTTAACTGGGCTACCCACCAATTCCAAGGCAAAGGTTATGCCCCCTCTGTTGCCAGAGTTATGGCAGAACGGGTGTTAACCCAGTGCGGCTATGATTATCGCTCGGTGGAAATCATGGTTAACACCACGCCATTGACCCCACAGTCTGCCTTTCGAGAACTGCAGCGGCAAAATTATCAATGGGCAATGGGGCAATTCACCGCCAAAGGCTACCGCCCGGACCGGTCCCATGAAGCCATTGTTAATGCGCTGAACATCGCTGGCTCAGACCTGAACCGGTTTCAGCAGTGGGTTTCTGATGCTCCTCATGCTCAAAGTGATAAAAATGCCAACACACTGCGCCCCTGGATGATTGAACAAAT
Organism: Endozoicomonas sp. ALC013; assembly: GCF_049310205.1. Taxonomy (NCBI): domain Bacteria; kingdom Pseudomonadati; phylum Pseudomonadota; class Gammaproteobacteria; order Oceanospirillales; family Endozoicomonadaceae; genus Endozoicomonas; species Endozoicomonas sp. ALC013. The sequence goes on from NZ_JBLYNS010000025.1 coordinate 6,643, forward strand.
TGAGAAAAAAGGCTTTTCCCCGGAGGAAGCACGGGCAGTAGTGGATAACCTGATCAGAGAGTCCGATGGCAACGTAGATTATCTGTGCCAGTTGGTTGGGAAAATTCACCCAAAAGGTGCCCCGCGCAAACTCTCTGCAGAGCAGATGGTCCAAAAGAATCGACAGTCACTTAATGTATTGGGGTTGACGGAAGGTGCCAGCCTGAATGATGTAAAAAAAGCCTACCGGAAACTGGCACTAAGGTGTCATCCTGATAAAAACCCTGGGAACGTTGATGAGAGTAACAAAACTTTTCAAATAATTACTGAGGCAAACAGGCACCTGATCGAAGATTCAGATTTGTTCAAAGGTCAAAGCTGATAGCGCCCTGGTGGGGGAATTAATTCAGCAGAGCATCCATTTGAGTCGATTCCCACAAACTGAACGCTGTCTCGTCTCGTTTCAGGAAGGCGATATGAAGATCACCCATTATCTTATCCCGATTGTATTTTAGCTCGTTTGCTTTGTGCATCGCCTCTTCCCACTCAAGCTGGTCCAGACGGGCACCCAGATCAAACAGGTCGTTAGCATAGTCAATAACGCAATCGTAAAGGGTGTTAGAGCAGGAACTGTTTCTCCCCAGGACTTCCTTCAGGGCTTTGGGCAGTTCTTCTGGTGTCAGGGAGCCATTTCTGTTTTTCAGGGAGCGAAAGAGCTTACTGCCTTCATCACTGTTGAGCGTCAGGGTGATTCTCATAATAATGGACTTTTGTTCCATATCCAGATCATTGCAAGCGGCATCAAGCAGGCGATGGGAGGATGGGTCGGACGCTATTCCCTGCAAGAGCGTGATATATCCCATGCTGACTTCATCTTCAGAATTGAATATTGGTTGCATGATCCCGGACAACTGTTCACTGGGAATGGTCTCTGCGATCTGAACCAGTAATTTGATATGGTCTTCCTGAATCAGACGGCGATGGTTGCTTGGATCGCCGTCATCACTTTCAATTGATTGCAGCAAAACGATCAGAGCCTGATGCAGTTCTTCCGGCGAGAGGCTGACACCCATTTGCCATAAGGCGGTGGCATGTCTGGGCATAACCGGGTACATACCCATTGGCTTTGTAAGTGAATAGGGCAAAATCTGCAGGGCAATATGCTTCATGCATTCGTAACAAGACGCCTCATAGTCAGTAATCCCAAGAGCTTTTTTCAAGGCCCGGGACCGTTCTTCAAGAGGCAAAATAGCACCTTTACCCATCAGGTCCTGAATTACTGCGGCCGCCATCTGATCGTCTATGCTGAGGGCAACTCTCAGGTCATGGTATTGGTTTTCCCGGAGTTTGGAAATTTCATTGGCCAGGGTAACAGGAGAAAGATTTCGTGAATCAACGACTTTCTTGCATACCGGGCATTGTGCGGGATCTTCTGGAATCGTCCGATGCTCAGGCCTTCTTTGCACCAGATTGGCTTTTCTGCCCTGAAAACAAGACTCCTGACAGGATGGACAAATAATCACATCCCCTGAATCCGGGTGCTTGAGAGGCACTGAGGAAGGAAATGGTATACCAGGCGTGGAAGCTAAATTATCCATAATTGGGTTTCTCAAGACCAGATTGTGTATTTGGTGGAGAAATCGTTTTTTTCATTCCAACGTATTCATCTGGTGTGTTTGTTTCATTAATAAAAAACAAGGGATACTGAGGCAGCTTGATACTGACTCTTATGACAGCGATTAAATTACAAAGTTCAGGAAACAGTTGGTTGGATATGAACAGATCCGTAAGTAACTATTCGCTAATACCGGCCACGCAAGTACACCACGCAGGGATACCCCGCCCCATAAGACCTTCAGACTGGATTGACATTAGCTGTCAGGCGGGTCATGGATTCGTAATTCGTTGAGGCGACTTTCATCCATCAGCCAAATCCACTGGCTTAAATCTACTGGCGGTTGCCGGTCATTGGCAATGCAAGCTTCAAGATAACCTGTCAGCCACAGTTTCTGATTTATTTTCCAGAGCTTAAGGGGCGTCAGAACAGTAAAGAGCCACGCAGCCAGTTCTGTACTCCACTCACTTCCGCTACCGTAGTAGTTTTTTCTTCCAACCACCGGGCCGCGTAATGTCTGCTCAGCGATATGGTTGTCCATAGGAACATCCGGATTCTGAATAAACCGGACAAGCCCTTCCCAATGATTTGCCAGGCTCTCGATCTCTCCCCAGCGAGCACCGGTAGACAGACAAATCTGAGTGAACAAACCTGATGAGTCAACTCCACGCCAACGAACCCAGCCGCAATGCCCACCTGTCTCTGAAGAAGATACTATTGCTCCTGGGGACATTCCAGAGGGTTCTGTTCGGCACGGTCGGGAGCCCTATACCGTTCAGGAGCTGGTATTCGGGTTAAGACCATTCGATACTGGCTTGAACAATGGTTGACCCCGGAGGGAAAGCCATCAGTGGCAAACCGCCAGCCAATCTGCATGGTCATCACTTTGGCCCACAGCTTCAGGCTTATGCGTTGGTCCAGCATCATGGCTGCGCCGTTACCCAGCCTCAATTACTGGAACTACTCTGGGATATCTACCTTAGTGAAAGCCAGATCAGGGAGCATGTAAAACGGAGGAAAATCAGCGGCGGGACGCGAAGCGATGCAGGACGGCAAAGTCGCGACACCTTTGCCCCTGAGACTTGCTTGCATGGGTTGGCGGGAGGTTCGTCCTCCCATCTTTTATGACCAGGGATGGTCGGTATACTGGCAATGCAAGGGCAATGCAGGCAAGCGTTGATATCCATACCGTTCGCACTGAGCGAAGTCGAAGTGCGGTGCTCCCATCCTTCGACTCCGCTCAGGAAGAACGGGGTGTAAGGGTATTAGTGTGCATCAACCTCCAGACGGGACTGTTCAGCCCTGGAGTTCTCCTGCTGAGTCTGTTGTTTCTGTCAGCAGTAAAAGCCACTGCGCCCCACTTGCACCACTTCGCAGAGTACCTGCACCGGATAGATCACCTTCTCCTTATCTACCTTGTCATCAACTGAACTATTGTGCTTAACGAGGTGTCCTAAGTCATTAAACCACTTCAGTTATAACTGGCCATGAGTTCAATACAGCTGAATTGTCCCTTTCCTTTAACCATCACATGGTAGTATGTGTCAGTTTTAAGTGGGCTGATATTGATTGATTTCCTGTCACCTTGGCTGAGCTCTGAAAATTCGTACTCGCTGTCGGTTGGCCACTGATCTGGTCGAATGAGTATTTCAAGCTCTCCGTTACCACTTCTGCCGTCTATGGTGAAAATCAAGCTTTTGGTTCCGGAGGGGATATAGATATAAAAATAACGGTTTTTATCAGAGCTTAGACCAATCTTGGGTATTTTATTATGTAACTGGGGGTTTTCAATATCATGGTCAGTGACTGGAGTATCAGGTAGAATAGGCTCATCATCACCATTGTCAGGGATAGAGTCATAATCCCGTGGACCATAACCTGAGAGTTGGTTATCTGTACTTTCATAGTCCAGAGTAATAGCATGTGCGTTGAAGATAAATGTAAGGTTAATAATCACTACTGTTAATCGGCTTGCTATAAGAGAGTGCTTCATCTGAAAAGCCTTTGAATACGAATTTAATCATTAAATGAATATTGGATGTGGGAAGATCTGAAGAGTTTGAATAGTAATAATCTACGTATAAAATACACCTCGAACAGGTAGACCAACGGATAAAGTGGGAGGTAGAAAGCAGTAGCGCATGAGTAATGAATGATCATTAAATCTTTATGATAGTAGCTCTCAATTTTTCTATTATTCTTTATCTACTAATAATACTTTTTTTTTATAACTGATATTCTTAGCCTGTTGAAGTTTTACATCGGTAACCAGACGTAAGCGCTTATTTGAGGACGTCTTCAAAGACCTGCCTTTGACTGCCACGCTTTCACCTGTTTCAAAAACAGGAGCGAGCCATGCATCAAAAAATATCGAATCGCCGCACTTCTGCACAGTGGCAAAACCTTATCGACCAGCAACAGGAAAGTGGTGTCAATCAAAAAGCCTTTTGCGAGTTAAATAATATTTGCCTGTCAACGTTCACCCTCTGGAAGCGCAAATTAGCACAGACCGCTGTTATATACACTGATTAAGTGGGCAAGTAATAAATACCGGATATCGACTCGGGAAGCGGAGCGAAGGCTCGGAAAACTGAGGAAGATGAGGCCGAACTTATTTGCTCACTGGGAATTACTTCGTGCATCAAATGTGTGACCAAGAGCCGTATGACAGGATATACGTACGGATCTGTGAGAAGCTTGGGGGGGAAATTCCCTCAGGCTAACTCGACTCTGCTGGACAGAAAAAGGCGCAGATAGCCGTGTTCCAGACGCTGATCACCAGTTGCCTGCTGGCGGGTATCGATCCTTACAAATACCTGGTTAATGTTCTACAGCGTATCAGCCTCCACCCGGCCCCGTGATATCAGGGAACTGATACCGCGACTCTGGAAAGAGAAATTCGGGGCCAATCCATTAAAAGCCGATCTCGACAAGTAGGGGGAGTCTGCCCCCTGCTTGGACGCTTACGACCACCTTCACCTTTTTACCTCGTCATCAACTGCACTATTGTGCTTAACGAGGTGTACTAAGTCATTAAACCACTTCAGTTATAACTGGCCATGAGTTCAATACAGCTGAATTGCCCCTTTCCTTTAACCATCACATAGTAGTATGTGCCAGTTTTAAGTGGGTTGATATTGATTGATTTCCTGTCACCTTGGCTGAGCTCTGAAAATTCGTACTCGCTGTCGCTTGGCCACTGATCTGGTCGAATGAGTATTTCAAGCTCTCCGTTACCACTTCTGCCGTCTATGGTGAAAATCAAGCTTCTGGTTCCGGAGGGGATATAGATATAAAAATACGGGTTTTTACCAGAGCTTAGACCAACCTTGGGTATTTTATTATGTAACTGGGAGTTTTCAATATCATGGTCAGTGACTGGAGTATCAGTGACTGGAGTATCAGGTATAGCAGGCTCATCATCACCATTGTCAGGGATAGAGTCATCATCCCGTGGACCATAATCCGAGAGTTGGTTATCTGTGCTTTCAACAGTATCGAGCCAACCGTACCACTCATCATCATGTAATTTTCCAATTCTGTCTATCCATGCCCGGTAAGCTTTGTAATCATTACTGCGTGTCAAGGATAGCATTTCAGAAATTTCAGATGGATGTCGCTCGAACATAAAGCGCACAGCGAGATAACCCCATCGATAGATTAGTGTTGTACCACTGCTATAGCTATTTCGAAAAACGGTACTCAATGGGTATTGTTTGGTTCGAGCAAGGGACACTGCTTCAGGATACTCATTCCGGTGTGAGATATATTCTCCCAGTCCTTCAATCCACCAAATGGTATCAGTGGAGGTTGAACGGCGAAAATCACCTGCCATGTTGAATCGGCCATCCAGGTAATGTACATACTCGTGCCGAAGGTTCCAGACATGGAATTCAGGTCTCAGCCAGTCGGCCTCGTAGGCAATAAACCGGGCTTGGTTGTCAGGTTTCTCAGGTGCGCCTTCAAGGTACATTCCTCCATTATCGGTACTGATATTAAATAGTAAACCGGCATACATTTTATAATCTTTGGCAGTGTTGAAGATCACCAGCTCAAGGTCATCGTTCAGGTCATTCGCTACTGGCTGGAAGTTGGTCCGTAATTTGTTATGGAAATATTCCTCTTGCTCTGATAATTGATCGCAGATCCATTCTGCTTGAGCAACCGTCATATTTTGCGAGCGAACTTTCAGTGTTTTACTACAGGTATGATTGAAAACAAGAGCATTGTTTTCAACCTCTTCCTTGAAATTGCAAATGCCATAATGCTCACAGTTTTCATTGTCATAATATGAAGCTATTTCAGCGGCAACCAGCCATAATGGCGTGCCTTTTTCACTGTTATTTTGTTGACTCAGAATTGCATTTAGTTGTCCGCTTACCTTTGGCTGAAGCTTATTGTGCTGAACAAAGCGCCCAAGCTCCCGGACGACATTAACCAGAAGATATTCATTGTCTGTTCCAAGAAGATGTTGTTTCGTATTGTAAAAATTATACAAGTCATCAAGAAGTGTCGTATCCCTTTCTATAGCCGTTACAAATGGCTTCAGCTGGTGTCCACGAAACAAAACTGTCATACCATTATTAACTGCAATGGTCATATTTCTGCTGGCTTCAAACTCCTGATTATAGGATGTAAGTAGACGCTTTATGACAAAAATATAACGGGTATTCTGGGCAGAGCTATCAATTAATGTGACTGCTTCAGACAACACCTCACCATTTTTGTCAGAAACAGCAAAGGCATTTGGGTTGGCAAAGAATGAATCAAGAGCTTGCTGCATAGCACTGGCAAGACGGGAGTCATAATCCCCAACGGTGTCTGGCTGATAAAATTGCACATAATACCCAGCCCTTAAATAGAGGATCAGTTGCTGTAAACCCTCAGAATTATCGCCAGTATAATTTTGTGAAAAACGAGTTACTTCATTAGCTACAGTTATCATTTTGTCCTGACTAAACAGTTGGCTACTAATGATTCCTGTTACTGAAAACAAGTTATTTATACATGCCAACTCAGCTTTACGAATAGCTTCCGTCAGTTGCTGTCCTCCGAGCGCGGCGAAACTCTCAGGGGTGCAGGTTAAACCTCTGGTAACTGCAAGTTGGCTCAACTTTTCCTGAATCAGAAAATCCCTGACTTTTTGATGGGGGTTATTGGGTGGCAGTGGCTTTCCATCCAGAATTTCCTCGATCTGTCTGCCATGTATCACTCTTGTTTCAAAGTCCAGAGTAATAGCATGTGCGTTGAAGATAAATGTAAGGTTAATAATCACTACTGTGAATAGGCTTGCTATGAGAGAGTGCTTCATCTGAAAAGCCTTTGAATACGAATTTAATCATTAAATGAATATTGGATGTGGGAAGATCTGAAGAGTTTGAATAGTAATAATCTACGTATAAAATACACCTCGAACAGGTAGGCCAACGGATAAAATGGGAGGAAGAAAGCAGTAGCGCATGAGTAATGAATGATCATTACATCATTATGATAGTAGCTCTCAATTCTTCTATTATTCTTTATCTGCTAATAATACTTTTTTTTTATAACTGATATTCTTATTAGGGCCTGTTGATGTTTTACATCGGTAACCAGACGTAAGCGCTTATTTGAGGACGTCTTCAAAAACCTGCCTTTGACTGCCACGCTTTCACCTGTTTCAAGAACAGGAGCGAGCCATGCATCAAAAGATATCGAATCGCCGCACTTCTGCACAGTGGCAAAACCTTATCGACCAGCAACAGGAAAGTGGTGTCAATCAAAAAGGCTTTTGCGAGTTAAATAATATTTGCCTGCACTGTACACGACAATTTTCATGAGGCCTTCTCCCAGCTGACCTCAAATAACAGTTCTACTGCTTCATATATTTCTTCCAGCCAAGTATTCACGTGATTGAGAATTCTGGCGAGATAATCCAGCCCTGCACGAAAAATGGACTGTGCTTTACGTCCATGACTTTTTACCTTGATCGGGGTTGCTTCATTTATCCAATCCCCCGTCTTGTATGCCCAGCAAAAGGCTAATGCCAGACTACAGAGCAATTTTGATATTTTATCCCGATCCTTCAGGCGAGTTTCCTCAAGGTTAACGCCTCTGCCTTTCATCGCTTGAAACATGGTTTCTATTTGCCATCTCCGGAGATAATCGTCAATGGCTCGCCAAGGCTCTGCATTGCAAATCACAACCATTGGATCCTGCTGACTTACTTCTGATTTTTGTCGTGTACAGTGCTGGAGTGTTTGTTTCATTAATAAAAAAATAAGGCAATACGGAGGCAGCTTGATACCCTGACTCTTAGGACAACGATTAAATTACAAAGTTCATGAAACAGTTGGTTGGATATGAACAGATCCGTAAAAACCGTATTTGACTCAACCCAATGAAATCTCTATAGTTTGTCTCCGTTGACGCAGGGCGCTCGTAGCTCAGCTGGATAGAGTACCTGGCTACGAACCAGGCGGTCGGAGGTTCGAATCCTCCCGAGCGCGCCAAGTCAACAAAAGTGATTGACGAATTGAATTGATTCAAATATCTTTCACGTCGCTTCAAACAACGCGCTCGTAGCTCAGCTGGATAGAGTACCTGGCTACGAACCAGGCGGTCGGAGGTTCGAATCCTCCCGAGCGCGCCATATTGAAACGGTGAGGTGGCCGAGAGGCTGAAGGCGCTCCCCTGCTAAGGGAGTATACGGTTTGTAGCCGTATCGAGGGTTCGAATCCCTCCCTCACCGCCATTTACCTTTTCTAGCGTTTTGCCAAGAAAGCTAAGACTATCGAATCAGATAGATAGTACGTATTAAGTTCGGTTAGTCCAGATCATTCCTAGAATATAATACACTCCTTTGGGCGGAATCTTGCGTAATATTCACCTTGTGTATCGTGTTGATGAGATTGTGGATTGTTTCTTCTTTGCTGCCCTTGTTCATAAATGTTTTCTTGATTTGGAGTTGATCCGATCCTTGCTTGGGCAAGTCTAATATCTTCTCTTGTACAAATACGCTCCTTTGAGTGGGATCTTGCTAGAGATGCATGTTGTGTAACGTGTTGATGAGATTGTGGATTGTCTCTTATTTGCTTCCATTGCTCATAAATGTTTCCTTGATTTGGAATTGGTCTGAACATTGCATTGAAAATTCCAATATCTCGTTCTGTACAAAGACTTGTTATTAAATCTAAATCTTCATGGATAACGAACATTTCGATGAATTGCTCAAGTTTAATAGCTGCTTTCGTTCCTTTAAATTCACCACGCAAAAATTGTTCAACATTTGATTTGTTTTGTTCTGTATCGTACCAGTTTAAGACTGTGTCAACTTGTGCAAAAAGACGTGACCCATAACCCAGATGTGCCATACCATTATATAATATGTTATCAAGCTGGACAGCAAAACATTGAAAAACTTCTGCACCCATCAGTTTTTTTAGCTGACTATAAGCTGCCAATTGCTGTTGTTCAATTAATTCAGCAGATTGAATTTCAGTCCGTTTTTGTAAAGCGTTCTCATAATTTAGTTGGCATGCAATTAAGCGAGCATCATAAATGGCTGTATTTCCACTGTATTGAATTCGAGGCATTCCAGTATTGTCAATTACTAATCCTTCAATATAGTCGCTGCATGGTGTTGTCTCTGGCATTATTTTCCAACCATCCGGGAGAGAAATATCAGCCGACACCTTTGACTCCATTTCTCTGGCAATATCCATGACGATAGCTTCTGATTCAGCATCAAAACAGGTTTTTTCTGTTTCAGCACCTAAAGATGGATATGACGCAGATGGTAACAAAGAAGCTGAGTCGTTTGGTTCAGGATCGTGAGCAACCTTGGGCTCAACAACAGTAATCGTCTCATGCTCGGCTAGAGTTTTTTGTATATTTTTACCTGATCTTTCAGGTGAGCTGTAATTAATGTATTTATTTGTTGGGCTGTTGTTATCTGTGCGCTTATTATCTGAACACTTATTATCTGAACACTCTCCAGCCATTGAATAATTAGAAGGCTCAGCTAGTTTGGTTAGGGAGTTTACTGGCTGCATAATATAATCTCATAAATTTTCAGTTAATTTACAGGATAACCAGTCTTTTTCCGACTCGAAGATAATAATCCTTGTAGATCAAGGGTGTCGTTACTCAGATTATTATTAAGAAGTGGTAAACCGGCAACTTCATTTGATAATCAAGTCAGCAATAAGTTCAATTTTAAGGAACGCTGGGGCTTTTTGTCTGGGTTGATCTCATGATCAATAAATATGCTTTTGGCATTCCAGTCAACAGACAACTCAAGTCAGGAGAGACTTTATCGATGCCTGTCGTGGCGACTCGGATCTGGAGGAGCAAATAGAATTGCTTCTTATCAGGAATGGTAAGACGCAAAGTAAGGGTGCTCAAGCGCTTCGGTGGGGGACAGGCGCATTTTAGGGTCCGGTTCTGTTAAAGCCCGGAAAAAATCCGCAGCTTGTTCGCCTTCCACTTCCAGAAGTTTCTGGTAAGCATCCTCTCTCGCTTCTGTTAGCTGGGCTAAAGCCTCTTTATAAGACATCTTACGTTCCCACATATCTTGAGTAACAGGCATTATAGGATCACCACCTAAACACATTTCAGCAAAAGTACATCCCAGGGCCCAGGAGTCTGCTCTGACATTAGGTTTTTTGGTCAAATTATACATTTTTTCCGGTGATATATAATCTGGTGTTCCGCTGAGAACTGGAGTGGCCCTGTCCATTTTTGCTGAAAACCCGAAGTCGCATATCTTCACCAGACCTTTTCCATTGATCAGAATATTTTCTGGTTTAATATCATGGTGTTGGTAGCCGGCTTTAAATAGCGTGTTAATACCCCTGGTAGCCTGAAAAAAAGTGCTTTTCAGTTCTTCACCTCTAAAAAGACCATCCTGTTCTAATGAGCTCAGTAAATCATGACCGCCATATTCCATAAGAATGTATTTTTGATCGGATTTTCCACGACTCAGGCAAACAAGGTTGACAATATTCTCTGTGTTCTCACCGGTTGCTACTATTGCCCGCTGAATTCTTACCATTTTTGCACACTCATCTCTGCGCTCAGTCTCATCGCCAACAATTTTAAGGGCGAATTGTTGATTGGTACGCTTGTGTTTTACAAGAACCACAGAGCCAAAACCTCCTTTGCCTAATGTCTTGCTCTTTTTTAATTCTTTTTTGGGTATGATTGCACAGTTGTACTCAGGATCGATTGGGGCACCCTGAAAAGTGATAGGTTCAGCTGGTTGAAGATCAAGAAGCACATTGGACTGCCCATCTTTTTGCACAAGAGGTGTTTCAGTGCTATCTGTTATCGAACTTTTACTGACTTTGTTGTTCAGGTTGCTTGTGTTGTCAGGGGTTATCTTGCGTTGATTTTCTAATTCCGTTATTGCTTTTTCTGTACTGCCTTGAATTTTCTGGTAGTGTTTTTCTGGATTTACGGCAACTGTCTTAAGAAATGGTTCTACTGTTTCCTCTCTTAAATTTTGAATGTTTTTTGATAATTGTTCACTCTCTTTCAGATTGTTCCGGGCAAGGCATAACTTTTTGATTTCACTTACATCGCTTGAGAATGAATTAACCATCATCTCACATATTTCTTTTTCAAGCCTGACAGCCAGGTTTTTATCAATATGCTCAGCGGCATTAAAGAGGTTTTTGATGGCATTACATTTTTTCATGGCCATATTAAAGTCTTTTTCCGGGTCTCCATCGTAGGGGATGCTTTTAAGATGGTTCGGCATAGCCTTCACCAGAACTGCCATCTGATCATGTATTTTTTGGTTGAGTGAGTCGATCACGTTGGCTGGTAGCTTATTGCCTGCCTTAAGCCGGTTGACTTCTTTTTTTAATGCAACAAGGCTTGCACCCGATTTGCAACGGTTGATTTCATGGGAGAGATAGACTTCAGTATCTGATTCGATCAGCTTCCTGAACTGATTCTTGTCAAAAAAAGTACACTCTTCTGGTATTTCATCGGGAAGTTTTAAAATACTGTCAACGTGGTCTGATCTGTTTTTACCTTCCTGATCTTCTTGAACTTCTTCCATTAATACTTCGATACGTCTGTTGGTTATGCATTTTTCAAATTCATACATCTTGGCTTTCGGAACGGATTTTTTTTCGTCAATAAACGCTTTATTAAAGTGATTTTCAATACGTCGTCCCCATTTAGAGACCAGTTTTCCATCGCTATCCAGTATCTTGGTGCCTTTTTTTTCTTCGATCCCCGAATAATTTGCTGCTTTTGGTTCAGCCAGATTGATTTGTTCAGGGTTTATATTTAAGGGCGAGGTTACGTTGAAACGTTCCATGTCATGATCCGATGCTATGTATCTTTCTGAATATATCAAGAATAGCAAGCAGCAAAGTAAGGGTGCTTCAGCGCCTGGGTGGTGGACAGCCGGTCACCAGGATGCAGCTTGGTTAATGACCTGAATAACTCAGCTGCTTGCCTGCCTTCCCGTTGCAGAAGCTGCTGGTATGCCTCTTCTCGCATCGTTTTCAGATGAGCTATTGTCTCACCAGGGAGCTTGTGACTTTCCCATATAGTGCGAGTACCGATCATGACAGGGTAACCTAAGCGCAGTTCAGCAAATGTACACCCCAGGGACCAGGAATCAGCTCTGTCAATGGGGCCGCCGCGCAAATCATACAGTTTTTCCGGAGGCATATACTCTGGTGTTCCTCTGCCAATTTGAGTTCCCCTGCCCATTTTTTCTGCCAGGCCGAAATCGCAGATCTTCACAACACCTTTTCTACTAATCAGGATATTTGCAGGTTTAATGTCATGATGCTGGTAACCGGCTCTAAACAGGGTGTTAACGCCCTTAACAGCCTGGAAAAAAGTTCTTTTAAGCTCGTTCCCCCTGAAACGGCCATACTTTTTTGATGAGCCCAGTAAATCCCGCCCCCCATACTCCATAAGAACATATTTTCTATCTGACCTTCCTCGACTCAGGGAAATAAGGTTGACAATATTCTCTGTGTTACCATGGATTTTTGCTATTGCCCGTTGAATTCTTATCAACTGTGCACACTCTTGCCTGCGATCAGTATCGTTACCCACCATTTTCAGGGCAAGGTATTGATGGGTATATCTGTGTATCACAAGCACCACTGAGCCATAAGTCCCTTTGCCTAACTTCCTGACCTTAAGTAAATCTTTTTTAGGCACGATCGGGTAGTTGTACTCTTTATCGATAGTGGCCCCCTGAAAGGTAACAGGTGCTGCTCGCTGCAGATAAAGGGCTGCGTTGGAGTGAACGTTTCGTTGCAAAAGATGCCTTTGAGTTTTCCCATTGACGGCCCTGGCGGTGTTTGCGTTTACATAACATTGTCCTGTCTCTGGAGTTACAGGGTGCCTGCCAAGGCAACCTTTTACAGGTTCAGGTTGTTTTGGTGGCTGATGCTGGAAATGATGTTGTCCCATTCCATCTTCAATTCTTTGAGGCATTGTGTCCCCCGGGCTCAAGAGTCCGATAAAAACCTTCGAGCTGGTTTGTAAAGGTACTATACCTATATAGAACAACTCGTCTTTCTAATCTGCAGGGAAGCAGCAAATGACTGATTCAGTGTTCAGCTCGCCTGATGCCCAGGCAATGGCCATTGTGGGGGATTATATGGCCAGGGGAGGGAGTCTTGCTGAAGCCAGTAATATCAGTGAGGAGGCGCAGGAAGCCATCTATGAACTGGCGTATCTGAAATATAATAATGGTTTGTACGAGAAGTCTGCCCGCCTGTTTCAATTTCTCTGTCTCTATAATCAGTGGAATCCCCGCTTTTTCACTGGCCTTGGTGCCTGCCAGCAAATGGTGAGCCTTTATGGTAAGGCCATTGATACCTATCTGTACGCCATTTCTCTTGATGCCAATGACCCGCATCCGATGATTTATGTGGGCGATTGTTATGTCGCCCTGGAGCAGTATCCAAAAGCGAGGCTTGCTTATCGGGCGTCGGTTTTAATGGCCCATGAATCCGGCATCACCAGTCCTGAGGTAAGCCGGGTAGAAAAAATGATTAACGAGTTTTGATGACACTGCAAGGAGTGAGGGTATGAGTGAGGTATCCGGGGATATACAGCCCAGCCGACTGGAACCTGTGCCGCCAGAGTTTCTGGCCGGGCAGCCTGCAAAAGAGAAGGTTGATAAGGTGGCTTCCGGTTACCAACAGTCGAACTCTGTCTCACAGGGTCAGGCAGCCAGGACTGAAGATTTCCCTGTTGCATCTGTGATTCTGGTTCCTGCCCTGCAACCGGCTCTTCCTGGCGCAATGGTGGCTTCCTCTGAAGAAATTAAGGGGCTCCTATCAACAGCCCTGGTGATCAGAGACTCTCTGGGGCAAAAATCTACAGGAGCAGCTGCCGAGCCTTTGCCGGGTAGCTTATCAGCGTCCTTGTCAGAAGCGGCATCTGAACAGCCACCTCGGGAGCGATCAACCGTCGATAACCTGGCAGCAGGGACTCAACGCTCAACCGTCAAGGTGCCTGCATCCACCCCATTACAGGATATGGTGACAAAGGTGCAGTCGGCACTGCCAGAAGCCACGGATACGGATGAAGTATTGGGCGTCTACGAAAGTAATGTCAGACAGCTGACAGAGACCATTCAGCAAGCTTTGGCAGCAGGATCATCAGCCCCTCTTCAGGTATTAAGCGTTGTTGCTGACGTGTTCCCATCGGATGCAAATACCGGCTCACTGGCGCTGCAAAGGGTGATTGATAATATTGTGTCGATCAATCGCAACAGTGGGGAGTCATCTGTTCATAGTGGCAAGGGGATTCAGCAGAACAGTGCAGACCTCTATGGAATGCCGGAACATGTGCGGTTAAGTCTATTGTCCCAGAGGTTGGGCATTGATCTGCAGCCATTAATCAGAACCCGTGAAGAGTTCCTGGAGAGCATTCTGGTCGCCCAGAGGGGCATACTGCTTGCTATTGAAGCTATGTCTAATGCAGAATTTTTCGAGCTCTTGAAAGAGCGATTACGGGAAGAACAGATCAAAGAAGACCTGGTCAAAGAAGGCCAGCATAAAGAAGTGGTGGACAAACTGAAGCAGGCCATTGCAGCACTGAAAGCCGGTGAACCGACAGTGGCTGCTGAAATTCTGAACTCGGCAAGCCTGATCACTACGGCCATTGAGCAGATTGTTGATCGCTATACATCCGATGAAACACCCGGGAGTCTCAGGCAGCATTTGCAAGAGCACCTCACCCGGGTTCTGGATAGTGTCACCCAACAAGGCTCATACCAGGATATGATGAATAAGCGAGTGGAGCTGCTGCAATCCGCCAAAAAAGTCTGATAGCAATTTACTTTAGTTTTTCCAAAATTCCTTTGCATATTGGCTCAATCATCGAAAATATTTTTGCGGAATCATGACCTGTATTTTCATAATGTAACTTGATAAGAAGTTTTGCGTAAATTGTGTTGAATTCAACTTTGCTTGGAATCCCTTCAACTCTGGTAATAGAAGATAGCTCTGGATAATCTGATAGCATGTAGCTAAGCCGGTCAAGTAATTGCACTTGAGTAAGCACGTCAATCGGCATATTACTAATTCGGAACGTTGTTCCTTCAGACATGCTTGATGACGACAGTGAGCTGAAGCTACTCACAGAGCTGCTTGAGGTTGTGTTTAAAGTGGAGTCACTATCCGGGCTGCTTACGGTTGTGGTTGAAGAGGAGGCACTGTCTGGGCTGCTTCCGGTTATCGCTAAGAATGAATCACCTAAGCCGCTTTCAGTTTTTGTTAAGGTGGTGCCGCTCTCTGAACTGCTTTCTGAGATTGTTGAGGAAGAGTCACTCTCTGAACTGCTTTCTGAGATTGTTGAGGAAGAGTCACTCTCTGAACTGCTTCGGCTGACAGTTGATGAGGAATCACTATCTGAACTGATTCCGGTTATTGTTAAAGACGAGTCACTCTCTGAGCTGATTCCTGAAGTTGTTGAGCTGATTCCGGATATTGAAGCAATTGTGCGCTCAACAAGGCCTGTTGTTGGTAAATGCTGATCATCACTGTCAGGTATTTCTTTTTTAATCGCTTTCTTTGCGGGCTCATCATCAGGAGTTCGTGGGAATGATGGTGTATCTCTTATACTTCCTATCTTGAGCATATTCTTTTCCTTTTCTTATTTAACGACATAAGTACTTGAGGCGGCGCATAAATAGTTAACGGGTAGAAACGTAGAATCTCCATGCGCCGATGCGTTACTGTCCACCGAAAAGAGCGTGTTAAACGACATGTTATATGCTTCCTTCACGTTTAATCACCAGAATTCTAGCGTGTCCTGTGAGATGGGCAATGTTCTTCGTGACAATAAAAGCAGCGAATATCCCTTGAGGTTTGTCTCATGTGATAGCCCAAAGTAAGAAATATTCGGATTTAGCGTAAAATCTGATAATTTACCGGGTGAACCCAAAGATGGGGTTCGTTATTTTTTCAACAAAATGATCAGGTGTAAGCAATATGAGTACCGGTAGAGTCAGTGCCTTGATACTGGGCATTTCTGTTTTTCTGGGGCTTTCCTGTCTGGGGTATTTGTTGGCGAATGCTGCCATTGAGTACAAGCAGTATGAAAGAAGTGTCACAGTCAAAGGGTTATCAGAGAGGGAGTATCAGGCAGATGTCGTGATCTGGCCTATTCAGTTTTCAGCGGCCGATAATGATTTGAAAGCTCTCTATGGCACGATTGAAAACAATATTGACAGCATCAGGGAGTTCCTGGAAAAGGGTGGTATCGCGGCTGAAGACATTAGTCTGATGTCGCCTGATATTACCGATAAATCGGCTAATAACTATGGCAGCAGCAGTCGCCCGGAGTTTCGTTATACTGCCCTGCAAACCATTACTATCTATTCCAGTCATATTGAAGCGGTGCGCTCGGTGATGGGCAATCTGTCGGACCTTGGCCGGGAGGGCATTGTGTTTACCGGAGGTCATTACGGTTCACAGCCGGAGTACCTGTTTGCCCGCCTGAATGATGTTAAGCCGGAAATGATTGAGGAAGCGACCCGTAAGGCCAGGGAAGTGGCGGAAAAGTTTGCCTCGGATTCACAAAGCGAGCTGGGCAAAATCAAGAGAGCTTCCCAGGGGCAGTTTTCCATCAGTGATCGTGACCGGAATAACCCTCATATCAAGAAAGTCCGGGTGGTTGCGACGATTGAGTATTATCTCTCCGATTGATGATCACAGCAGGTTATCTGCTGACGTTTAACCAGTCGTTAGCAATTTATAACTGGGTTGAGAGGTGTTTAACCTCTCTTTCGACAGATTCTCTATTGCCATATTGAGAGAGTTCATATCTGATGTGTGCGTTCAATTCATCGGAATTAAGCCGGTCAAGTTTATCGTTGTCGTGGATATCCCTGCTTTGGAAATCCATAGATAAGAGTAAGAGGAATCGCTCCTTGGCTAACAATGAGTCACTGTCCAGGATTTGCCTGCAAAATTCTTCGGATGCAACCATTTTTTCTCTCAGGGGATTTCCTAGGTTATAAAACAATCCATTTGATAATTTATCAATGAAAATAGTTAGCAGGTTTTCGGCAGTTCCTTCGGGCTCTCCGGGATTCAGGTCCGGGCGGTCAAGTAGCGTAAGTGCTAAATCGGGGTTATTTAACAATATTGCCTGACCGATAAGGCTAACAGGGATCTTTCCTTCAGTCACTCCTTTACTTGTTTTATAAAATGATGATTCACGAGGAAATTCAATATGAAAGGAAGATTTAAATCCTCCATGATAGAAAAATTCTATTTTTGTATTTACCTGGGTTCTGGGATCGCTGGCAAGTAACGCACTGATTTTACCTCTGTTTTTGGCTCCTGCCTGGCTGTTTACTAATTCCGTTGGTGTCATCCACATAGAAACATATGAATCTTGAATATCATTGATACTGTTCAGGTCGATTTCCTTGCTTCGCAGTAACACCTTCATTGTTTCTGATGTGAAATTAGCAGGCGAATAGCTAGAGTGCCTGCCCCTTTGAGGGAACAGGAGTGGGAGGGGAGGTTTTTCATAACTCTTACTCGCCAACACTGTATTCGGTGATGCTCCATAGTTAATTAACAATTGAAATGCTTCAGTGTTGCCATGGACTGCAGCCTGAATGGCCGGGTTTTGATTTTGTTGCTTCAAGCAAAGTCGCAAAGATGTCGGGTGCCTGTCAAGAATACGGTTGATCAGTTTAGTATCGTTATGTTTGGCTGCTTCCATTAATGCTGAATCCGGTCCCCTTGTTTTCAGATGCAATTTGTCAACTTTATGCTGAGTCCAGGAGCAGGACCGTGCCTCACTGCTCTGTTGTCCACGAGTTGAATGACTACTGCCAGGCAGGCTGTAATTCCCAGGAATATGGCTATTGGTTGCTCCACCAGTGGCTATCATCTGTCGTCTCCATTTTTATATTACAGGGGAATGCTTTGATTATTTTTTTTAAAAAAAGTTCACAAGGCTTCGGACACTTTTTCTCGAAAATATCCTGTGACGTGTAAGTAAACGACTAATATATAGACATCAATATTCGTTTATTAAAGCTCTTCATAAACGACACAGTACATAATGCTTTGGACGCTATGGCTATGCTGAAAAAAACACAGAATACCTTCATCCTACTACTCATTTTGGCACTTGTCGTATTTCAGGGAAAAGCTATCTTCCGTATTCTGAGCAGATACTCATCAATTAGTGCAAAGCGGTTTAGTCCTTGGTACGTATCCCTGAATGATGTTAAGCCGGAAACGATTGATTATTTTCTCTCCGATTGATGATCACCACAGGTTGTCTGCTATCTGTTAAACAGCCGTTACCCCTGAGCAGGGAATATGCTATTTTATGCCGCCTATATAAGGCAGTAAGGGTTCGGCCCAGCGTAAAAATTCCGGGCGTTACGAATCCGAAGGAGCAAATGTGACAGGTTCCAATGAGTCCTGCGAAGGGCTGGTGTCTATTCGAGACTTTGTACGCTGGGGAGCAACCCGCTTTAATGAGGCGGGGCTGTTCTTTGGTCATGGCAGTGATAATGCGCTGGATGAGTCCCTGCATCTGGTTTTCCAGGTATTGCAGCTGCCCTGGGATCTTCCCGACCAATATCTTGACAGTCGTTTAACCCATCGTGAGCGTGAAAAACTGGCCAACCTGATTGAAGAGCGGGCGGTCAGTCGTAAACCCCTGGCCTATCTGGTCAATCAGGCGTGGTTCTGTGATATGCCATTTTATGTGGATGAGCGGGTGCTGGTCCCCCGTTCTCCCATTGCCGAGCTGATTCTCCAGCAGTTCCAGCCGTGGCTGGGGGATGTAGAGATCAGCCGTGTGCTTGATCTGTGCTCCGGTTCCGGGTGTATTGGCATTGGTGCAGCCCATGCTTTTCCTGAATCCCAGGTGGATCTGCTGGATATTTCTGAAGATGCCCTGGAAGTGGCTAACATCAATATTGATCGCCACGAACTCTGGGGCAGGGTGCAGGCCATTAAGTCGGATCTGTTTGATTTTCTGGATGCTTTGCCAGAGCGTCCCAGGTATCAACTGATTCTGAGTAATCCACCCTATGTGGATGCTGAAGATATGTCCGATATGCCGGAAGAGTTCACCCACGAACCCGAGCTGGGTCTGGCCGCCGGAGATGACGGGCTTGATTTCGCCCGTACCATTCTGGCGCAGGCAGCTGATTACCTGGATGACCAGGGGCTGCTGGTGCTGGAAGTTGGCAACAGTCAGTGGTCTTTACAGGATGAGTATCCGGAAGTACCGTTTGTCTGGCCTGATTTCGAAAAAGGCGGTCATGGTGTTCTGGTGCTGTCCGCTGAAGATTGCAGAAAATATCAGTCTTTGTTCAAAAATCGGTTAAAAGCCCTGTAAGGGGCTTTTAACCATTTTGGGAATTTTCTGAAAATAACAATGAGATCGCTCAAGTATGGCAGGAAATAGTATAGGACAATTGTTCAAGGTAACTACCTTTGGTGAATCCCACGGTCTGGCACTGGGCTGTATTGTTGACGGTTGTCCCCCGGGGTTGCCCTTAACAGAAGCGGATCTTCAGGTTGACCTGGATCGTCGTAAGCCCGGTACCTCCAAATTCACCACCCAGCGTCGTGAGCCGGATCAGGTCAGAATCCTCTCCGGCGTTTTTGAAGGGGTGACCACCGGCACCCCCATCGGCCTGTTAATTGAAAACCAGGATCAGCGCTCCAGGGATTACTCCAATATCAAGGATCTGTTCAGACCCGGTCATGCGGATTACACCTATGCCCATAAATACGGTGTCCGGGATTATCGCGGTGGTGGCCGTTCATCCGCCAGGGAAACGGCCATGCGAGTGGCGGCTGGCGCTATTGCACGCAAGTTCCTGCTGTCCAGGGGGATTGAAGTGTTTGGCTGGCTGTCCCGGATCGGCGATATTCAGGTCGAGAAGCTGGACTGGGATGAAGTGAGAAACAACCCGTTCTTCTCGCCAGATGCGGACAAAGTCCCGGAAATGGAAGCGTTGATTACCAGCCTTCGTGCCGAAGGTAACTCCGTGGGCGCTCGTGTTTCCGTGATGGCAACCGGTGTTCCGCCAGGGCTTGGTGAACCGGTTTTTGACCGCCTTGATGCGGATCTGGCCCATTCACTGATGAGCATTAATGCGGTCAAAGGCGTTGAAATAGGTGACGGGTTTGCCAGTGTCAGCCAGAAAGGTACAGAACACCGGGATGAGATTACCCCGGATGGCTTCCTTTCCAACCATGCGGGTGGCACCCTGGGTGGTATCAGTACCGGGCAGGACGTGGTTGCTCATATTGCCCTGAAGCCAACATCCAGTATTACCACCGCAGGAAAGTCGATTAATAGTCAGGGCGAGCCAGTGGAGGTCGTCACCAAGGGGCGCCATGATCCCTGCGTGGGTATTCGCGCAGTACCCATTGCTGAAGCGATGATGGCGATTACCCTGATGGATCATTTTCTGCGGCACCGGGCACAGAATGCCGATGTCGTTAGTCCGATACCGGTTGTGTAAAGCACAAAAAAGGCCAGTAAACGAATTGGATACTGGCCTGAATGTTCATGCTGAGTCTTTACACGGACAGGACTTTCAGATCATCGGCGAGCCAATTTGATAGCTCTCTCAAGCTTAATAAATTTCAATACTTCTTTGAAAGCACTCTGGCTCTGGTTTGCTTGCCACTGTTTTAGAGTTTTTTCGACCGTTTCCAAACCATCAAGATCACCACGATCAAGGATTGCTTTGATATCATCCTGCCATTGCTCACCTTCTACATAACCAGGAGTGTTGAATTTTTCTAACAGTTTGCTGGCCCCATTTTCCATATCTAAGGGCATGACAGATGGTGTTGTGGCTTGTTTTGGTTTGATTAAGTTTTGTGCAACTTGTCGGTTCGTTGCGCGAGCTTTCTTGATTTCTTCCATACGAACTTTGTAAGCCTTTTTTGCGTTGGCAATATTTCTCTCTTTTCGATCCTTGAACAGATTCTTGTTCGCCTTGTACTTATCCAGACTGGAATTAACATGAACCGCTTTCTGGCCCCCTTTTTCAATATTCTGGTGATAACTCTGCTTAAGTTCTGCAATTCTATTTTTATAATCTGCTTCTTGCTTCGCTATGTCAGCTTTCATTGCCTTTTTGGCATTTGCCATTTCCTGTTGGTATTCTTTGCTCGCTGCCGCGCCCAGTTCCCTGCTTATCTTACCGTAAGCAGAGGAAATCTGTCCTTCCAGCTTGTGGAGAGCCTCTTTTGCTTCAGTCAACTTGTCCTTATTATCACAGTGCTTGTTAAAACAATCCTGTGTTTCGGAGTTCTGGAATTGCTCTTTAATATTATTGACTTGTGATTTTATCTGGCCTTTACCGCTTGAGTTGATTTTTATGTTTTTTGAACCGCTACTGGTTGGAATTTTTAGATTTTTTACTTTATTTAGGTCTTTATCATTAAAACTGCCTTTATTAAATAATTTCAAAGCATCTGAATATGAACTTTCAAACTCTTTGACCTTATTCTCAAGTGCCTCAACTTCTTTCTTACTTTCTTTTACTTTAGAAACCAGTTCATTGTATGCCTTTGCGGAATTTGCTGAGTCTGATTTTCCATCTTGACCTTGTATTTTACTGACTCTCTGCTGCTGAAAATAATTTACCCTTCCCCAATTGGTTTGTTGGATTTTTCGGCTAAACAACTTTGTAATTACTTTCTTTGGTTTAGATAGATAATCATTGTCATAAGCCCTGCTCAGACCTGGCTCTTTCGTACCTTTAAAGGTTGTCACTAACTTACCCAGAAAGGATTTTTTAACGGGAGTGGCACCGTTGATAGAAGCATCGGATGGCGGTACTTGAACATTTTGTAGTGTCGAACCAGCAACTCTCGAGCTATCCATAGTATTTCTCCAGCATTCCTTTGGACTTGATAAGTACTAACTGTAGTCAATAAAACCAACGCTTTGTGATTTGATGCTGGGATAGGGCGGAAATGATCAATATAATGACACAATCAATGGTTTTGATAATGAAAACACAAAAGGGTCAACCAATACGTCAAAGAGAGAATGTAAGAATCTGCACGGCAATAAGATGCCGCATGGTTCATTTTATTCGTTTAATACAGGCATGCTGCTCACCTGCTTAATTGTATAAGAAATATTGAACGGGAACTTTTGCGTCATTTAATGGACAAACACAATAATATTTGGCCGATTGTCCAGTATTTTACGTACTATCGTTCAAATTTTACTAATGCAACATGAGTTAAAAGTTATGCATGGCTTAGAATTAAACGTCTCTCTGCAGGGCGTGATGACACCCGCTGATTCGGTAGTCTCTAAAGGGGATAATCCGGAAATTGAAAAATGCAATTTCTGTTTTGGCAATCTGGGTGATCAGCGTACTGTTGTTATGTTTCCCTGTACCCATAGCTACCATAAGATGTGCATGGAAGAATTTCTGGAAGTCCCAAAGAATACCACTTGCCCGGGATGCAATCATAGCGTTACCCATTGTTTATCACCTGATGAGACGCCGCTCCTGGTGGCAGCTGCAAAAGGTCGGCCTGACGCTATCAGTGGCCTGCTTGCCCTCGGTGTAAATGTCAATGACAGCACCGAAGATGGGCTAACTCCCCTCCATTGCGCTGCCATCAAAGGTGATGTAGCGACTTTAGAGCATCTTGTCCGCCATGGTGCTAACGTCAACGCCCTCACAAGAGGTATGACTCCACTCCATTTTGCGGCGCAATTCGGGCATCTCGATACCATCTGGTTCTTGCTTGAAAATGGTGCAAATATCAATTACCAGGCAAATGTGATGGAAACGCCCAGTCAAATCCAAGACAGGCGTGATTGGAACGTTTTATTGGCTTCGGTGGAAAAGTGGCAGGGCCTCCCTTTGGGATCCACTCTCGAATACCATGGAAGCGATGCGCAAATAACAAGCTACGGGAAAACTCCCCTGCACTGTGCCATTGAAGCCGGGCAGGAACAGGCTGTTAACGATCTGGCCGTTGCCGGTGCCGACATCGAAGTACTCATTGGTGAAGGCAAGACACTGCTCAGCTGGGCAAAAAGTGAGGGGAAACTGACGAAATCCATAATTTGTTCTTTAGCCAATGCAACTTGTGATACTGAGGCCCCCTGCGAAGGGGCACGTGCAGAGCTGCTTAGTGCATTGATTGAAATCAATGACTGGGCTTTATTCGACAAATTGTTGGCCAATACCAGGGGGGTTGCTCTTCATAAACTTCAATGCCTGGGGTCCAGTCAGCTCGCCTTTTTCCGGTCGGTTGAATGCGGTCAGACAGATATTATCAAAGCCATGATTACCAGAGGCGCTGACGTTAACGGCCTTAACGATCGTGGTATGACTCCACTTTACCGTGCAGTCTGCGAATGCCAGCCTGAAAGCGTTGCAACGCTGATTGCAGCAAATGCTGATGTCAATGCCACTATGGGAGAATATAGGTGGACCGCCCTCCATCTTGCGGTTAAAAAAGGTGAGTCATCCATTGTTCAGCTCTTGATTGACGAAAACGCTAATGTCAATGCCTGTGTCTCAGACGGGGAGATCCCGTTCCCCCCCGATAAAGCGTTTGACAGATATACAACCAATAGTACAAACGGGGGTACCCCTCTTCACCTTGCAGTTGAAAGTTGTCAGCCAGAGATTGTTGAACGCCTGATTGCTGCAAAAGCTGATGTTAATGCCCTCAATACTGCAGTACATACCCCTCTTAAAGTTGCACAAGTCCTTCTCGACAGGGCAATTTATCATGTGGATCACCTGAATGACTTTGCCGCTATCAATAAGGTTGAATCTTACCAAACTATCATTCAACTCCTGCAAAGTGTAAACGCAGGTTCAGGTTTTGAATATTGAGTTTGTTTGGTAGTGCTATCACTGTTCCGGGGCAGTGATACAAGCACAATGGGGCGGTTGATTCAGGTTCGCACGATGCGTGAGGGAGTCAGTCCGTCGCCAATGGGCAGCAGATAGCCCGGTTGGTCATCGTTTTCAGCAATGGTTCCTGCCGCTGTCCAGTGAGAAGGAAAATCTTTTGCAGCACATAATACGCATAGCCGCTGTCTGGATTTAGGCATATTATACTGCGCCTTTCTTCTTCCTCTTCTCTTGAACAGGCCATTATCGTGCCACATCGAGCCCATCTGTTGTCACTGAAGCTTTGCCATGCCCTGAGTCAGGCCTGCATTGCCGACAAGTATACTGGCAAACGTTTTGCCAGCGACCTGCTGGCGGGACTAACCGTCGGAATTATTGCCATCCCGTTATCCATGGCGCTGGCCATCGCCAGTGGTGTTGCGCCACAGTACGGTCTTTATACGGCGATCATCAGCGGATTTATTATCGCCTTGCTGGGCGGGTCCCGTTACAGCATATCCGGCCCCACCGCTGCCTTTGTGGTGCTGTTATTTCCTATTGCAGAAAAATTCGGTCTTGCTGGCTTGCTGCTGGCAACGGTTATGTCAGGCATCATTCTGGTGCTGATGGCTCTCATGCGCCTTGGACGTCTGATTCAGTATATACCGGAGTCGATCACACTGGGATTTACCGCTGGTATTGGTGTTGTAATTGCCACACTGCAGCTGAAAGATTTCTTTGGTATGACCATCAGTGCCATGCCTGAGCACTATTGGGAAAAAGTAACAGTTCTGGTCAATGGAGTGGGCAGCACCCATTGGCCAAGCCTGCTGATTGCCATCGTGACACTGGCCGTGATGTTGTTGTGGCCCCGGTTAAGGTTGCCCATTCCCGCTCATTTACCGGCGGTGATTATTGGCAGTTTACTCGCTCTGATAATGGGCCATTATGGTTTCGATGTTGAAACGATTGGTAGCCGATTCCAATACCTGCTACCTGATGGCTCCATGGGTATGGGGATTCCTCCGGTCCTTCCCGAGTTTGCCAGGCCGTGGATGCAGGCGGGTGTCGATGGTCAACCATCCGGTATCAGCTGGTCACTGGTTCAGGCCCTGCTTCCTTCCGCTTTTGCCATTGCCATGCTCGGGGCTATCGAATCGCTGTTGTGTGCCGTCGTGTTGGATGGCATGACGGGTAAACGACACAGTGCAAACAGTGAGCTGTTAGGGCAAGGCATTGGCAACATGGTTGCGCCATTCTTTGGCGGGATTCCAGCCACTGCCGCCATTGCCCGATCAGCCGCCAACGTCAAGGCCGGGGCACAGAGCCCGGTAGCAGGGATGGTTCATGCCCTGGTTGTGCTGCTGGCGCTGGTAGCACTGACCGGTATTCTTGCCTGTATTCCCATGTCTGCGATGGCTGCTTTGCTGCTGGTGGTTGCCTGGAACATGAGCGAAGCACCTAAAGCGGTGCACCTGTTGAAAACGGCTCCGCGCAGTGATGTGCTGGTTTTTCTGGTCTGTTTTTTCCTGACGGTTGTCTTTGATATGGTCATTGCCATCAGCGTTGGTGTGGTACTGGCCGCATTGCTGTTTATGAAAGAAGTCGCTGAGATGATCCAGGTCAGGGATATCACCAGGGACAAACGCTATGTAGATACGCCAATAGTGCCAACAACGGCCGTCCTTCGCATCGAGGGACCGCTGTTTTTTGCCGCTGCTGATCATGTTTTTGGAGAGATCAGTCGTTTAAGCCAGGATAAACATACGATTATTTTACAGATGGAAAATGTCTATCTGCTGGATGCGGGCGGTCTCTCGGCCCTCACGCGATTGATTGAACAGTGCAGGAAGCACCATACCCGGCTATTGATCAGTGAATTACAGTTCCAGCCATTAAAAAACCTGGCCCGGGCCGGCGTTGAGCCTGTAGAAGGTGTGGTGAAATTTTATCCTTCATTGAATGATGCGTTGCTGGACGGGTGTCGGTCGGTTAAAAAATAACAGCGTTAAAAAAAGGCATCCGTTCAGATGCCTTTGTTGTGATATTTACAAGGGATAGTTATCAGGCTTTGCTGGGAGTGTACATGGCCTCAATCTCTTTCTTAAATCGCTTCATAATAATTTTACGACGCAGTTTCAGGGTTGGCGTGATCTCACCCAGCTCGATGGAGAACTCTTTGGGCAACAGCGTAAATTTCTTCACCTGTTCAAATTTAGCCAGCCCTTGCTGGATTTTATTGACCCGCTCCTGAATCAGTTCCTGAATGCTGTTGTGCTGAATCAGTTCCCTGTGGTTCTGGTATTTCAGGTTCAGCGCCTTGGCGTGTTCTTCCAGAGCTTCAAAGGCAGGAACAATCAATGCCGTTACGTAGTTTCTGGCATCGGCAATAATGGCAATCTGTTCGATAAAGCGGTCTTTGGTCAGCGTGCCTTCGATGTATTGTGGTGCGATGTATTTACCGTTGGAGGTCTTCATCAACTCCTTGATGCGTTCGGTCATACGCAGCGCACCGTTCTCATCGATCAGACCGGCATCGCCGGTGTGCAGCCAGCCGTCCGCAGTAAAGGATTTTGCGGTTTCTTCCGGCTTTTTGTAATAGCCGCGCATGACGTTGTCGCCTTTAACCTGAATTTCACCTTCTGCACCGATGCGCACCTGTATGCCCGGTAAAGGAATACCACAGGAACCAAACTCAAATTCAGTATCACGGAAACAGGTCACGGTTGCCACGGTTTCCGTCATGCCGTAACCCACTTTCACATCAATACCAATGGCATGGAAGAAACGGTTGATGTCGTCATCAAGACGAGCGCCGCCACAGGGCATAAACCGGATATTACCGCCCAGGCCCGCGCGAATTTTGCTGAACACCATTTTGTCGGCGATACGGTTGAGCTTCTCCAGATAAGCAGGTGCCTCAACACCTTTGCGGCGGTATTCCATGTGGGCGTTGCCAATGCTAACCGCAGTTTTAAAAATCATACGACGAATAAAGGGGGCTGTGGCAACTTTACTGTGAATGGTCGTATAGACTTTTTCAAAGAATCTGGGAACGGCACAAAGCACCGTCGGCTTAACGGTTTTCAGCGCTTCACTGACCTGATGGGGCTCTTTGAGATAGACATTGGTAACGCCACGGGCAAGGGCGTAAAAACTCCAGGCACGCTCAAAAATATGGCTCAGCGGCAGGAAGCACAGCGAGGTGTCCAGGCTGTCCAGGTGGATGATCTGGTCATGGCCACGGAAGCTGGCTGCCATATTGGCATAGTCCAGCATAACGCCTTTGGGCTCGCCCGTGGTGCCTGAGGTATAGATCAGGGTGAACAGGTCTTCCATGCAACGGGAATTCAGCCTTTCTTCAAGAATGGCCGGTTCAACACCGTGCTGGATAAAGTCGTCAAAGTAGATAGCCTGCGGGCAGCTGCTAATATCAACCGAGCGGTCAAAGATAACTATGGTCTTTAATGTGGATGACCGGGCCAGTAACTCAAGCGCACTATGGTATTGTGCCTGTTCACCCACAAACAGCAGACTGGCTTCTGTCTCATCCAGAATGTATCTGACCTGCTCGGTGGTGCTGGTGGGGTACAGCGGTACGGTAACCAGTCGTGCCTGAAGGCAGGCCAGGTCGGCTACGGTCCACTGAGGCATGTTCTGGGACCATATGCCCACTTTCGCCTGTACCTGCAGGTTTTGCTTTAACAGTGCGCGGGAAGCCTGGTCAATCTTTTTGCTGAGCTGATGCCAGCTGACTTCCTGCCACTGATGAGCATCCTGATCAGCACTTTGAGTGACGAAGCGCATGGCAATATGTTCCGGGTTGCGCTGGGCACGATCACGGATCTGGCTGATCAGGTGCATATTCAAGGTGGAGTTCATCGGCACGGAACGTATTCTCAACAGCTGGATGAAATGTAGACAACAAGAAACCAAATGTTACAGGATGGCTTGGAAGACCAAAATTGATCCAGATCATTTTTGGTGAAATTCTGAGCAGGAAAATGTAACGGTTAGTAACGATAATTGCTGGATGTAAACACATCCCGCCATTATTGTCAGATTTGTGTAGATTATACCATCACTGAGTCTGCAAAATCTGTTTTTATATGCGTTTATTGGCCAGTGCGTTGTGCTTGGCACAGCTGATGATGAGCCATTACCTAATGGATTAATGAATTATTATGATTCCCTCAGAATATAACTTGTTCCGCTGTGAACCTGCGTCCTCAGGTGCCGGGATTAACAAGTCTGAAACACATGACACGCTTTTACAAAGCCAACAGGATCCAGCTCACGCTACGGTGACTGACAGCCTTTCCAGACGCACTGTAGAGCCCAAATTCACTAATAATTACCTTGGTTCTTCAGGTTTCAGTTCTGCTTTTTTTGATACCGGGTCTCAGGAATACCTTCTCCTGGTAAAAGCCATCGGTGTTATGGAAAAAGGGCCAGCGTTTAATGAAGATAAGCTGGGTCCTGTTTCCAGGAAAAAAATGACCGTTGCCCAACTGAGAAAAAAGAAGAGGGAATTAAAAGCTGAAGAAGATAAAAAGTTGAGTGAGCTGGAGTATCTTACGGTGCGAATCTTATATGCAATCAATACTGGAAAAGAAATACGGCAGCAGGATATTGCTTGCATTCTTGAGATATTGTCTGATTTTTACAGCTCTCGATATTTTATGAATTGTATGTTTTTCATTATTCATAAAGTGTTAAGTGATCAGTGTGCTGAAACAAATATGGTATTAACCGAAGTCGTAAAGAATCAGTGTGGAGGAATTATTGAGCTAATCTACAAAATTGTACTTAGCGGGGATGATGTGGGGTTTGTATCAGAGTTTTGGTACGTAGGGTGGGATCTTTATTATGTTTTTAATATTATCGCCTGCTGCGTGAATTTGGATGGCAGTGAGCGTTGTGCACCATTCTTTAGTCCTGAGCTACCTGTGAAGTTGGCATTGAAATGTTTACAGCAAATGCCTGGTGTAACTGAACAGGAAAAACAATTTCTGGAAATGAAAAAGAAACGCGGGGATGATGAATCAGATATTCATACTTTACAATTCAGTTTGCTGGCAGGAAAAGAAATTGACCTGGAAATGCTGATTTCCCGTGTAAAAAATGGTTGTCAGAGATATCAGCAAACGGGTTTGAGTGATATGAAAAAATATACCGAGTATCTTGGGCTGTTGCAGTTTTTGTTTTCCGCAACAGTGTGCGCTTTGGAAAGATCCGGGGAGGATGCTCGCAAATTGCTTGACTGTTACGATTGCTTTTCCTATCTACAGCCTTCCGCAGGCGTATTGAAGCAATATATGCTGGCCAGGTGCGAAGAAAAATCCGGCGCTATTGATGCAGCAAGCCGAATTTACCAGTCTTTGGTCAGCGGGGAAAGCCAGGTACCTTTATACGAAGAATGGATTACCTGTCTGGAAAAGCTGGGTGATAACGGTGCTATTGTTCAGGGCTGCATAAGTGCTGCTGACTATTACAGAGCCAAAGATATTAAATGGCGGGAGGAGTACTATGAGCACAAGGCTGCCGACTATATGCTGATTATGGCAAACATGGATGATATTGATGTCAGCTCCATGCAGTCTGACGTTGAATCACAATCTAAAGCCGCCAGCAGTAAAAAGCACAAAGTTAATCGAAAAAACAAAGCTAAACGGGGGGGCGAACATCATGCAACGCCTTCCCGTTCTTCCCTGTCGGCAGAAAAAACAGAATCTTTTCAATCCTGTCCAGCTGCTCGACCTTACCCGTCAATAAAAGCCAGACAGGATAAGGCTCATGCTACACCTTCAGAGTCAGGAAGCGCGAAAAATGGGCGGGATTACTGGCGAGAGTTGAATGCGCTGTTTGTGGATTATTATCACCTTCCTCACCGATACCGGGATACTGTCGAGAGCTTTTCCCGGGAAGCCTGTCGATGTTTCCCAAATGATATATGGGTTCTTCATTCTGCCGGTTGGGGATTTCATCTTATTGGCGATGAAATAAAAGCCGCTGAGTTGCTATTGAAAGGTTTGCGTCACTATCTGGGCCGTTTCCCTGAGGTCAAAAGTTTTATACCGGTTAATATTTATGGCAATTTCGAACAGGGTCTGGATAGACTGAAAGCGCATCCTGAGATAACACCCAGCTCATCCGCAGGCCTCAATGTGGCTGCTTATTTAAGCTCTCTGGCGTATGTGTATCGAAATCTTAATAAACATTGCGATGATCAGATGCGCTCTTTGGCTAATTGGCTGAACCCTTCCAGGGATGCCCGCAAAAAAGAAAAACAACGCGTATCTTTCACGGCAAAGGTGAATGTGATTCCTGCAGGAGTTGACCAGGTTACCAGAAGGTTTATGGCTTTTGGCCATGGTTGTCGTGAGTAAATCCCTCAGCCCTTCCAGAAAGCAGGCGTAAAAAGTACCAGAACGGTAATCACCTCAAGCCTGCCCAGCAGCATGCCGGCACTTAATAGCCACTTGGCGACATCCGGTAGAGAACTGAAGTTTCCTGCAGGACCAATGACGGCTCCCAGGCCGGGACCGACATTGGCAACCGCTGTCGTGGCTCCGGAAAGACTGGTGATGGGGTCAAGATCGCAGAGGGACAGTAACAGACTCATTAAAGCAATCAACAGGATGAAGAAGAAACTGAAACCGATTAACGAACGGAGTATGTCACTGCTGATTTGCTGGCCGTTATAGGTTTGTACAAAGCAGGCCCTGGGGTGAACCAGTTGCTTTAACTGAATGTTCAGAAGTTTGCCGCCAATTTGAAACCGGAAAATTTTGATGCCTCCTGCAGTTGACCCTGAACAACCGCCCACCAATAACAGGAAGAAAAAGGTGAGGTTGGCAAGACCACCCCACAGGGTATAGTCACCGTAGGCAAAGCCGGTGGTGGTGATGGTTGAGGTGGTATTAAAGGAGACCAGGGTGAGTGACTGGGGAAAGGTGTAGTCAGAGTGGCAGCATAACCAGACACTCAGAACCAGCCAGACTATCAGCAGAAAACCGATAAAGGCCTGTACCTGGGTATCCTGGTAAAAGCAGTTAACGTCACCCCGCATACAGCGAACAAAAAGAACAAAAGGGAGGCTGGCAAGTATCATGAAAATGGTGCTGGTCCAGATAATAAACGGGTTTTTAAATAACCCCATGGATGCATCTGAGGTGGAATATCCGCCGGTTGAGACTGTGGTCATGGCATGGTTTATGGCCTCAAAGCCGGTCATACCACCCAGGAAATAAAGGTACGCGCAGATAGCCGTCATGATCAGATAGACAGTAACGATACCCTTGGCAATACTGCCTGAACGGGGCATGGCTTTCTCGGACCAGTCAGACGATTCGCTCTGGAACAACCTCATACCACCCACTTTGAGAAAGGGCAGAACGGCAACCGCCATCACAATAAAACCGATGCCGCCAAACCATTGCAGCAGTGACCGCCAGATCAGCACACTGGGGGGCATCTGATCCAGACCAGTCAATATGGTGGATCCGGTGGTGGTAATACCTGACATGGTTTCAAAAAAGGCATCGGTGAAACTGACGGGAAGTTTGAACCAGAAGGGCAGTGCTGCAAAAGTGCATACTGCCACCCAGCAGAGTGTGGTCAGTACAAATACCTGCCTGGGCTTCATATTGAAGTGTTCTGGTTTGAAATTGATGGTCAGGGCTGCGCCGCTAATCAGCGTAATGGCCGCAGCGGCGACAAATTCCCAGATATTCGACTCACCGGTCAGCAGATCATAGATGACCGGAATCAGCATAAACTTGGCCAACGCTGTCAGGAACAGGCCAATCACATAGAATACCGGACGGTGTTTCATTACTTTTCAATGGCAGTTACTGAGAAATAAAAAAGTTGGTACGCATCGTTTGGAGGGAAGTCAGATGCTTCTCGGACAGCCTCCTAGGATCGCATCTGACTTGAAGAAGTTTAGAAGGTGAGAGCGTTATTACAACTTAATCAGTGTTCTGCCGGTGACTTGTCCATTAGTGATGGCCTCTGCGAGTTCAGGCACGGCATCCAGTGACACTTCTTTGGCCGCGTCGCTGTAGAAGGACTCTGGCAGCAGCTCAACAATACGGTTCCATGCCTGCGTACGTTTTTCAATCGGACACATGACCGAATCAACACCCAGAAGCTTAACGCCTCTGAGAATAAAAGGCATAACCGTGGTTGGCAGATCAAACCCACCGGCCAGGCCGCAGGCGGCAACAGCCCCCTGGTAATCAACCTGTGCCAGTACCTTGGCCAGAACCTTGCTGCCGACGGTGTCAATGGCACCTGCCCAGAGCTGTTTTTCCAGCGGACGTGCGGGTTCAAGCAATTCTGCACGATCAATCACCCGGTCAGCCCCGATGGACTTTAACCAGTCACTGTTTTCCGGGCGACCGGAAGCGGCAACCACCTGGTAACCCAGCTGATCCAGCAGCGTTATGGCAACACTGCCGACACCACCGCTGGCACCGGTGACCAGAATCTCACCTTTCTCAGGAGTAATACCTGCGTCTTGCAGCGCCATGACACACAGCATGGCTGTCAGGCCGGCAGTACCGATAATCATGGCCTTGCGGCTGTCCAGTCCAGCAGGCATGGAAACCAGGTAGTTAGCAGGCACGCTGGCTTTTTCGGCCATACCACCCCAGTGGTTCTCACCAACACCCCAGCCGGTGAGGATAACGGAATCACCTGGCTGGTAGCGGTCATCGCCTGAGGAAATGACCTGACCCGCGTAGTCGATACCCGGAACCATCGGAAAATCACGGATAATTTTTCCCTTTCCGGTGATGGCCAGGCCATCCTTGTAATTCAGTGATGAATAGTCAACAGCAACAATAACATCCCCGGCTGGCAGGGTGGATTCATCCAGTTGTTCTATGGAAGCGACAGTGTTGTTGTCCTGCTGGTTCAGTACTAGCGCCTTGAACATAAACGATAATCTCTAAAAAGGTCGGGGCGTAAACTATACTCCTGCAATTGGCAGGTGGCGAGGATTGATTATTGCTGCTTTTATCCTGATTCAATTGGAAAGGTTATATTTTTTACCCGGGCAGCCATGAATGCATTAAGAAGTTCGTTTCCCTGTTCCCCGTCTTCCGCTGTTGCTTCTGGGAATAACCATGTCACTGGTCAGAAGGTTCGGGTGAAGGTACTTGTGGTTGGCGCTGGCCCTATCGGCCTTTTTGCCATGCAGCAATTGGAAGGGTTGCAGTTTTACCATAACGAAAGACTGTGTACTGGCAGTAATAAAAATTCATTTCTCGCTCGAAAAGTGCTGGTTCATGATATGTCTCCCCAGGGCCATAACCCTAATGACGTTAAAATGATATCGGGGCAGAAGTTTGCATCCCTCTACGATAAAAAAACGCACAGCTATGAACGTTGTCTGGAATGGCATTTTGATAGTGGGCAAAAACTGGACTGGATGATGTGCTCGGACGAACCCGTGGGAGGGAGTTGGAACACTTATCTACCATCACAGCAGACATTGAGCGATTACCGTGAGATGGGATTGCCTGACTATCCCATTGAACAATGTGATGTACGCAAAATTCCCTTGCCACCTCCACCACGCCCTTGCCAGCGGGTGGTGACCGACGGTGAATCTCTGCTCAAGTATTACCAGGACTATGGGAAAAAAATATTGACGGAATCCCGGGCAGTTCCGGGGCGAGTGGTCTCTGCAACTCAGGCCGGTTCTGTCTGGCAAAGTGGTCTTTTCTGGGAAGTTATCGTTCGGGGAGCGGCCGGGCAGGAGACCCAGATCCAGTGTGATTATTTAATGCTGGCGATCGGCAAGAAAAAGCCAAACTTGTTAAATATCCCCGGGGAGCGGGATAATCCCCATGTCTCTCATTGGACCCATGAGGCCTGCCGGGCGATGGATAAATTAGCACCGGGCAGTAAAGTTTTAGTGGTTGGCAACAGTTATTCAGCCAGTGATACGATTTATGAGGCCTGGCAAAAAGGCATGAAAGTTATCCATCTGCTGCCTGCCAAAATTAAAGAAGAAGCCTTAAGTGTGAAAAACCAGCCGGGTAAATGGGGAAGACATCCGTTGATCCAGCATCTGAATTATAAAAGATCAAAGCGCCATTACTCGGTGGCAGAGGCAATGGCATGCCCTGAAAAATATCAAGCTGGTTATGAACAGGGATTGGACTGCAGGCTGGTCGGCATTGAAAAACAACGGTTGTGCCATATTGTTCAGGAATTGGCAGGGACGGAGGAACAGCACTTCCAGTTAGAATTTGATCATATTGCTCTGTTGACCGGGGTAAAAGTGGATTATCCCTTCTTTCCTGATACTTTAAAGTCTTCTCTGACTCAAAGTAATGGCTATCTGGATCTTTGTCCTGAGACGATGGAAAGTAATGCCTGTCAGAATTTATTTTGTATTGGCTTCAGCGCCGGTGAGTCATTTTTAAGCCACTCGTTGGGTCATGCCGTGGCGGCCGTTGAAACCATCAGGAAGAGGGAACAGGATAAAAAGACGCAAATGATGAAACGTGATGAGGTGGTTCCCATGGAATGGGAGTAAGGATGATCCGTCAACAGGAAAACGATGGAGACATACGATGTGCATCAACATTTTGGGCAGTCACTGAACAGAGCAACCCCAACCCCAGCGTTGCTGGGATGCATCAGTCAGCAGCTGCTGACAATGGATATTGTCATTTTTTATGGCCAGATGCAGCGGCGTCATCCCATTCTTATCGGTACTGTGGATATCCGCATGGTGAGCGATTAACAGTTGCACCACCTCGAGACGCCCCCAGTCAACCGCCCGGTGCAATGGGGTTTGGCCAGAGATATCTTTGCTTTCCAGATCCGCCCCATGGTCTATCAGGTACAGCATCTTCTCCCTATTTCCCATGACAGAGCTGTAAACGACGGCATGGTGCAGAGGCGTGCACAGGGACTCATTAACGGCATTCACGTTCGCCTGGTGGGTGATCAGCAGTTGCAAGCAGTCTATGCTACCTTCCGAGGGACTCAGGGCAGAGTGGTGCAGAGGCGTCTTGCCCGACTTGTCAGCGGCATTGATGGCCACCCTGTTATCCTGCAGAAGCTGTTGCAGGTTATGGATGTAGCTTTTTTTCGTAGCCAGGTGCAGAGGGGTGAGACCATCATCATCGGCAACCGTCGGGTCTGCGCCGTAATCCAACAATAGTTTCAGAAACTCGCCATTATTATTTTCGATGGCCAGATGCAGGGGGGTAGAGCCGATATTGTCCCTGCAATCAAGTTCCGGCCCATGCTTCAGTAACTCCCTCAGGCACTGGTCATGGCCTCTGGCAGTAGCCAGGTGCAGGGCCGTATTGCCCCGGTGATCGGCGGCATTGATATCGGCAGAATACTTGAGCAGAAGTTGCGTGAGTTCCGCCTGGCCTGCCTTGACAGCAACCTGTAACAGCCGGACACCCTGACCGGTCACGGCTTCACGAAAATCCTGTCGGGCAATGCCGGGTTCCTGCGCCAATAGTGTCTTGAACGTGTCCATATCCCCACGGCAAGCTTGTCGGCAGGCACAAAGTGCCAGAGGTTCGCAATAGGGTGAGGTTTCAATTTTCCGGGCCCCGGCCAGACGCTCCAACGGCACTGCCGGTTTCAAGAAGGGTGGACATTGACAACAGTTTCTTTCTGCAATTTCATGTTCACGGCCCGGCCTGCATTCCAGGATTTCAGCAATGCACCCAAGGTGAACGGTGCGCCCGCAGCAATTAGTCCTGACCAGAGAGCGCCCGTCGAAATCACCGGTTGCTGAAGCATCGATGGCGTCTGCAGGACCGGTTTGCTGTGAGCAGTACATGGAGCATGGGCCGATAGTATTCATAGTGGTGTTTCCTGACTTTTCAGTTACCAGCACACTAAGGCATTAATGTTCAAACTATTCTCAGCCAGCCTATTCTAGGCATAAAACCGTCAACCTGTTCGCAAAAGTAGTAAAGCTCTTTAATAAGACGCTTCTGAATCAGCAATCTGGGTGTCCTTTGATTCCAGAAAGTTATCAAAACCAGAAAAAAGATGAATTTGAGTAATTTTCTATGAGCGACTAGGATAGGCATTTTTAGGGATAAGCTGAAATTATTGATAAAAATACCAGGGTTTGTTGACGTATCGTTGCGGGCCTATCGGGAAGCGCAGTCTGGTTCACATAAACGTGTCATGTGCGCGAAAGAAATCGTAATAAAACTGCACATAAATCAAACAAAAAACAGTCTTTTTCTGTTTATTGCAGCAATGAGGGTGGTTCAATGGCTGGCCAGGCTTTCGATGTGAAAAGCAGGGGTAAAACGCTTTATGACAAGTTGTGGGATGCCCACCTTGTACTTCAGCGTGACGATGGATCCGCGTTGATTTATATCGACCGGCAGCTGCTCCATGAGGTGACATCACCACAGGCGTTTGAGGGACTGAAGCTGGCTGGTCGCCAGCCATGGCGGCTGGATGCCAACCTCGCCACACCTGATCACAATGTACCCACCACGTTAAATGAGCGCCAGCACGGTATCGAAGGGATTGCGGATCCGGTGTCAAAAATCCAGGTCAAGACGCTG
Source organism: Endozoicomonas sp. ALC013 (assembly GCF_049310205.1). Lineage (NCBI taxonomy): Bacteria > Pseudomonadati > Pseudomonadota > Gammaproteobacteria > Oceanospirillales > Endozoicomonadaceae > Endozoicomonas > Endozoicomonas sp. ALC013. The sequence goes on from NZ_JBLYNS010000025.1 coordinate 43,169, forward strand.
GATGACAACTGTGATCATTTTGGTATCACCCAATTTGATATGCAGGATCAGCGCCAGGGCATTGTTCATGTGGTTGGCCCGGAGCAGGGCGCGACTCTGCCGGGCATGACCGTTGTCTGCGGTGACTCGCACACCTCAACCCACGGCGCTTTTGGTGCACTGGCCCATGGTATCGGAACCTCGGAAGTTGAGCATGTACTGGCGACCCAGTGTCTTGTGGCCAAGAAGATGAAGAACATGCTGGTTCGGGTTGATGGTTCCCTGGGCACCGGAGTCACGCCGAAAGATGTGATCCTCGCCATTATCGGCCGTATCGGTACAGCGGGGGGGACTGGCTTTGCCATCGAGTTTGGGGGCGACGTCATTCGTAATATGACCATGGAAGGGCGAATGACGCTCTGTAATATGGCCATTGAAGCCGGAGCCCGGGCAGGCATGGTGGCGGTTGACCAGACTACCATTGACTATGTGCAGGGCAGGCCGTTTGCTCCGGTGGGAGAACAGTGGCAGCAGGCGGTCAAGGTTTGGGAAACCCTTCATTCAGACAGTGATGCAGTGTTTGATCAAATCGTTGTGCTCAATGGCGACGAGATAAAGCCACAGGTCAGCTGGGGAACTTCCCCGGAGATGGTGTTGCCGGTGGATGCCCGGGTACCTTCCCCGGAGGATGCGCCGGATGAAACCCGTAAAGAGGGCTACGCCCGTGCCCTGGAGTATATGGGATTAACCGCTGGCCAGAAGATTACCGACATTCCTGTTGATCGGGTGTTTATCGGCTCCTGCACCAATTCGCGCATTGAGGACTTGCGTGAGGCGGCCGCTGTCGTAAGGGGCAAGCAGGTGGCTGACACGGTTAAAGAGGCTCTTGTGGTGCCGGGCTCGGGTCTGGTCAAGGCCCAGGCGGAGGCAGAAGGGCTGGATAA